>JABEVI010000293.1 GCA_013044085.1 Steroidobacteraceae bacterium | reverse complement strand
GTCTCGCGCAATTTCTGGCGCATTTGTTCGAGCGCCGCCTGCAGCCCGCCGATTTCGTCATGCCGCAGCACCGGTAATGGCTGGGTGTAGTCCCCCTGGCCGATGCGCTCGGCGCTCTTGACGAGCTGAGAGATCGGCTGCGTGAGCCGGGCGGCGAACAGCGCGGCACCACCCGTGCCGAGCGCCAGCAACAACAGGCTCAGGCCCAGCACACCGGTCTCCACGCGCCTTGCATCGAGCGCCTGCTGGCGAGCGAGCTCGTGGCGCAAGCTGGTGAGGAACTGTTCGAGGCTCGCGCGACTCATCTGCAGTCGCAGTGTCCCGAGACGGGCACCGGAGGCGTCGGCCGGATTTGCAAGCAGCGCCGACTCGTAGGTATACGGCTTGCGGGTCCCCGCGGCTGGCGCCTCGCCGCGGCCGGAGAACACCACCCGGCCATGGTCGTCGAGTACCTGGAGGCTCGCGACGTCGGCGAACTTTAGCAAGCGGCGGCCGACGCGGGCCGTTGCCGCGGCATCCTGCGCCTTCATCGGGCCGGCCAGACGCATGGCCGCCACTCTCGAAAGAGTTCGTGCGCGTGCTTCCAGGCCCGACTCGAGCTGCTCTGCGACGGTGCCGTTGGCGAGCGCGCTGATGCTCGCCGCGTCGGTGCGGTGTTCCAAATAAGCGAGGCCGCCGAGCAGGCAGGTGATCGCCGTGACGGCCGACAAGGCGAGCAGCAAGTACTTGTTTCGCAGGCTGGACGCCATTTTCTGTTACCGGCCGCAACAGCGGCTGTCCGGGCGCATGATACGCGCCGCGACCCATGGGCATAAAGGCCCGCGTACAATGCCGGCATCATGAACCGTCCGCTGCGCATAGACATCTACTCCGATACCGTCTGCCCGTGGTGTTACCTCGGCAAGAGACGCCTTGCCGCCGCCTTGGATGCACGCCCCCAGTACGCGCCCAAGGTCATCTGGCGGCCGTTCGAGTTGAACGCCGACTTGCCGCCGGAGGGAGTGGCTCGAGAGGAGTTTTTCGCCAGGCGTGGGCTCAGTCCGAGCGCGCTCGAAGAGGGGCGCAGGACTCTGGTCGATCTGGGGCGATCGGTCGGCATCGCGTTTCGCTTCGATCTGCAGACGCGTGTGCCGAACACGCGTCGTTCGCATCTGTTGGTGGCGCTCGGGGCGCGTTGCGGTAAACAGGCCGAGGTCTTGGAGCAGTTGATGCACGCCTACTTCGAGGAGGGCCGCGATATCGGCGACGTCGACGAACTCGTCCGCATCGGCGCGCAGGCCGGACTCGACGGGCGGGAGGTGGGTCGGGTACTCGTTTTACGCACGGGCCAGGATGCCCTCATCGCCGCCGAACGGCACGCGGCGGCGCTCGGTTTGACCGGTGTGCCCACCTTCGTTTTCAACGGCGAATTTGCACTCTCCGGAGCGCAGGATCCTGAGTCCTTGGTCGCCGCGCTCGACCGGGTCGTGGCCTCACCCGGCACCCAGGCCGGTCGCGCATGAACTCGGCGGAGTTGACGGGCCGCGCCCGCACTCACATCGTCGAGCAACCGGAGATTGGGTGTGCACTGCACAAGAATGTCGTCGTGCCATTCATGGCCATGCGGCGGGCGGCGCTTGCCGACGGGTTCGATTTGGTGCCGGCCAGCGGCTTTCGCGATTTCCAGCGGCAGATGCTGATTTGGAATGAGAAGTACGCCGGCGAACGGCCTGTGTACGACGCTGCGGGAACCCGCCTCGACGTGACCACGATGTCCGCCGTAGCGCGTGTCGAGGCGATACTATTATGGTCGGCGATTCCCGGTGCGAGCCGGCATCACTGGGGAACCGACCTTGATCTGTTCGACCGTGGTGCTGCCGCGGCGGGCCACACGCCGCGGCTTACGCCGGATGAGTACGCCGACGGCGGGCCTTTCGCGGGCCTTGATGTCTGGCTCGAGCGGCACGCGGCGCGCTACGGGTTCTTCCGTCCCTATCGGGGCGGTGTGTCGGCGGTTCACTCCGAACCCTGGCACTACAGCTTTGCGCCGCTTGCGGACGGCGCTCTTCGCGACCTGAGCGCCGATGTGTTGCGAGAGGCGATCAGCCTGGCGCCACTCGCCGGCAAGCCGCAGGTGCTGGCAAGACTCGATGATCTGCATGCACGCTACGTCGCGCGGATCGATCCGTTCTAGGCGCGGGCCGCCAGAAGCCTCAGGCCCACAAGTTCTTCAAACGATCCAGCATCAAGACACGCACCTGCGGCAACTGATTGTCCAGGGCGGTGAAAAGCGGTGGATTGCGACGCAGCATGCGCCAACGCTCGGTTCTCAGCACCCGGTCGAGATAGGCGAGATTCTGATCGATCGCCTGCAGATAAGGGTTCTCGCCACCGAACAGGGTCTCGACGTGCCGGTAGGCGTGTTCGAATTCACCTTCCATGCGCTCGAGGCGGGTCGTATGCACGAAGCCCGGCGTCTGGCGCAACAGATCCAGTCCCGAGCTGTAGCGAACACGCGGTGCGGCGCCTTGCGCAGCGCTCGCCGCGATGCCGCCGAGCACGAACTCCGGGTACAGCCGGTCGCGGCATTTCTCGAGATAACAGCGGTCGGCCATCTGCGCTATCAGATCGGCGGTGCCGAGCAAATGGCCGAGCTTGCGGTCGCGACGATCGTCGAGCCGGATCTGGTCGAGCGGCATTTCGTAGCCGGTAAAATGTACGATGCGCGTGGCGATCGGCGCCCAGTTCTCCATGCCGATCTGCGGCAGGAGGCGGGCTATGAAACGGGCGCTGCGGGCGACGTGGTAGAGCGTGAACTCGGCACCGTTCAGGTGCTGCCGGTCGTCGCTTTCACGGATGTAGCCGGCGTCGTGGAAAAGCGCGACGACCATCGCTATCACCGCGCGATCCACCCCGAGGCGTGAGGCGGGCGGGCTGCCGCGTTCGTAGCCGACCACGAGTCGCGCTGTTGCCAGCGTCATATCGAGCGTGTGTTGGCGGTCGTGATAGACCGTGTCGACACCGTGATACCCGGGCATACGGCCGGTGAACAGGAGGTCGAAGTCCGCAAACGCCCGTGCGACCCGGTCGAACGGTTCGTCGGGCCACGCCGTGAGGAACAACTCGCGCACCGCGGCGGTCACCGCGACCGTCGAACTGACCTGGACCGTGTTCGTCACGTCGTAATCGTTGCGGCGCAGGGCTTGCATCCGCCCGATCTTATGCCCTAGCCCGGCGTCGTGTCATGTGCCTGCGCGCGTTCTGCGACCTGTTCACGCCCCGACGCAGCTTAAGTCAAAGCCGGCGGTGCAGGGAGCGTGATCGGAGGGACGCTCCCAGGTGCGCGGTTCGCGGTCGATACGGCAGTACCGGCAAAGCGGTGCGAGTCCAGGCGAGGCGAGCATCAGATCGATCCTCAGCCCGCGATTGCGGCGGTACGCGCCCTGACGGTAATCCCACCAGCTGAAGGACTCGCCGGGTTGTTCGAATCGACGGAACAGGTCGCTCATGCCGTGGTCGGTCAAACGCCCGAACGCCGCTCGCTCGGCCTCACTGACGAGCACCGATCCTTGCCAGGATGCCGGGTCGTGTACGTCGCGGTCCTGCGGCGCGATGTTGAAGTCGCCGACCATCAACACCCGCTCGTGCTCCGAAAGCTGTTGCGCCAGAAAGCGTTCGAGTTGAACGAGCCAGGCGAGCTTGTAAGCGTATTTGTCGGAGCCCACCGACTGGCCGTTGGGCACATAAACGTTGATCAGGCGAATGGCGCCGACTGTCGTCGCAATCACGCGACGCTGCGGATCCTCGTAGCCCGGCAGTCCGGCAACGGTCGCCTGTAGCGGCAGACGTGAGAGGATCGCGACGCCGTTGTAGGTCCGTTGTCCCGAGAAAACGGCGCGATAACCGAGTGCCTCGATCTCGGCATGCGGGAAATCCTCATCGCTCAGCTTCGTTTCTTGCAGCGCGACCACGTCGATCGCGTTGGCGCCGAGCCACAGACCCAGCTGCGCGAGCCGCACACGCAGCGAATTGACGTTCCAAGTCGCGAAACTTAGCACAGGCAACGGCCGCGGGGCTCAGGCGGCGATGCCCGTGGCGCGCAGCAGGGCGCCGACCTCGGGGGCGCGGCCGCGAAACTCGACGAACGCGTCCATCGCATCCAGGCTGCCGCCGCGGGCAAGAATCGCGTCGTGGAAGCGCATCGCGGTGTGTCGGTCGAAAACACCGGCTTCCTCGAAAGCCTCGAACGCATCGGCGGCGAGCACCTCGGCCCATTTGTAGCTGTAGTACCCCGCCGCGTAGCCGCCGCCGAAGATGTGCGTAAAACTCGAGGGCAGGCGGTTGAATTCGGCGGCCGGCGCCACCGCGATGCGCCGCCGAACTTCGGCGATCCTCGCGGCGACGTCGGCGCCGCGCGCCGGATCGAAATCCGCATGCAGTTCGAAGTCGAAAGACGCCAGTTCGATCTGGCGCAGCGTATCGAGGGCGGCATGGAACGTGCGGGTGCCGAGCAGGCGCGACAGCAACTGCGGCGGCAGCGGCTCGCCGCTCTCGACGTGCGCGCAGATCAGCGGCAGCACTTCGGGGCGCCAGACATAGTTCTCCATGAACTGGCTCGGCAGTTCGACCGCATCCCAGGCGACCCCGTTGATGCCGGAGATGCTTGGGTAGCGGACGCGGGTCAGCATGTGGTGCAAGCCGTGCCCGAACTCGTGGAACAGCGTCGTTACATCGTCATGCGTCAGCAGCGACGGCGTACTGTCCGTCGGCGGCGGGAAGTTGCACACCAGATACGCGATCGGCAGTGCGTCACCGGTCGGCAAGGCTTTCGCGGCGACGCACTCGTCCATCCACGCGCCGCTGCGTTTCTCAGTGCGCGCGTACGGATCGAGGTAGAAGCCGGCAAGCAGACGACCGTCGCCGCCGAACAGATCGAAGTAGCGCACCGAGGGGTGCCAGACGGGGACCGAGGGGCGTTCGCGCACCTGAATGCCGTACAGCCGTGAGGCGACCGTGAACAGGCCTTCGAGCACCTTGGGCAGCGGGAAGTAGGGACGCAGTTCCTCCTGCGAGACGTGGAAGCGTTTTTTCTTCAGGAGTTCCGAGTAGAACGCCATGTCCCAAGTTTCCAGCCTGCGTCCGGCGAACTCTTCCAGTTCGGCTAATTCAGCGAGCGCCGCCGGCCGGCAACGGACTGCGAGGTCATGGAGAAACTCCCGCACCTGGCGGCCGCTCTTGGCCATCCGGGTTGCCAGGGCGAAATCCGCGAACGAAACGTAGCCGAGGAGCCCGGCCAGTTCGTGGCGCAAGCGCATGATCTCCTCGATCAGCGGGGCGTTGTCGAAACGCCCGGCGCTCGGGCCGCGATCGGAGGCGCGTGTGACCCAGGCTTCGTAGATGTCGCGGCGTAAAGCCGCGCTCTCGGCGCAACTCATCACCGCCATGTAGGTCGGTTGGTCGAGTTTCAACAGCCAGCCCGGAACGCCCGCCGCGGCCGCCTGGGCGGCGGCGCGTGCGAGGAAATCGGCCGGCAGTCCGGCGAGTTCCGCCGGATCCCGGATCGGTCGTGTGTAGTCGCCCGCCGCATCGAGGACGTTCTCTGCGAATTTCGCGCCGAGCGACGCCAGGCGCTGCGAGATCTCGCGCAGCCGCGTTTTGTGTTCATCCGGCAAGTCGACGCCCGCCAGGCGAAAGTCGCGCACCGTGTTTTCGACCAGTTTACGGGCCGCCGGTGCGAGCGAGGCGCCTTCTTCACGCAGGATTTTCGCGTAGGCGGCGGCGAGCGCCGCGTTCTGGCCGAGCTCCGCGGTGTACGCTGCGAGCAGCGGCAGGCATTCGCTGTAGGCGGCTCGGATCTGCTGCGAGTTGGCGACGCCGTTCAGGTGGCTGATCGGCGAGAAAACGCGGCTCAGGGTATGGGCGGCCTCCTCGAGCGGCACGACCACGGACTCGAAGCTTGGGTCGGGTTTCGCGGCGAGAGCCGCGATCAGTTCGCGGTTTTCGGCAAGCACATGCTCGATCGCGGGCCGCGCATGTTCGGCGCGGATACGGTCGAATGCGGGTAATTCTCTGGTTTCGAGCAGTGGATTGTTCACCCCTCAGATTCTAGCAGACCCGCGGCAGCGACCGCGGCGAGGTCCATCGAGGCCGCCGCCACGCCCGCGCGGTATATCATGGTCGCTTTCCGGGGGAACAGCGTGTCGGAGCAAATTCTCGATCTCCTGGTCGTCGGCGGCGGCAGCGGTGGTCTTGCCTGCGCACAACGCGCCGCGCAATACGGCGCGAAGGCCGCGTTGATCGAATATCAGCGGCTGGGTGGCACCTGCGTGAACGTCGGTTGCGTGCCGAAGAAAGTCATGTGGAACGCGGCGCAGATCGCCGAGGCGCTGGAGGATGCGCATCACTACGGTTTCGATGTCGGCGGCACCGGCCACGATTGGCTCGCCCTCAAGGGCAAGCGCGACGGCTACGTCGCGCGTCTGAACGCGATCTACGAGCGGAACCTTGCCGCCAAGGGAATCGAGTACGTGGCGGGGCGTGGACGCTTCCTCGACGCCGGCACGGTCGAGGCCGCCGGTCGCCGTTTCGCCGCCCGGCACATCGTCATCGCCACCGGCGGTCGCCCCGCGGTTCCCGATCTGCCCGGCGCCGACGCGGGAATCACGTCGGATGGTTTCTTCGCGCTCGAGCAGCGGCCTCGCCGGGTCGCGATCGTCGGCAGCGGTTATGTCGCCTGCGAGCTCGCCAGTTCCTTCCGCGGGTTGGGTGCCGAGGTGGAGTTGTTCGTCCGCAAGGACCGGCCGCTGACCCACTTCGATGAGATGCTCGGCAGCGCGCTGCAGCGCGAAATGACGGCCCGCGGCATCACCGTGCACACCCACGTGACACCCTCCGCGGTGCATCGGCAGTTCGAGAACCGCACGCTGGTCGCCTCGGATGGCCGCGAGTTCGGCGGTTACGACTGCCTGTTGTGGGCAATCGGCCGGACGCCGAACATTGCCGATTTGGGCCTGGAGCGCGCCGGCGTCGAGATCGATGCCGATGGCTACGTTCTGACCGACACCTTTCAGGACACGAGTGTCGCTGGAATACACGCCATCGGCGACGTGACGGGACGGGTCGGCCTGACGCCGGTCGCCATCGCGGCGGGTCGGCGGCTGAGCGACCGGCTGTTCGGCGGCATGCCCGAGCGGCGCCTCGACTACGAGTGCATCGCTTCGGTCGTGTTCACGCACCCGCCGATCGGCAGCGTCGGCTTGTCGGAGGCACAGGCGCGTGCCCGTCACGGCGATGCGGTCAAGGTCTACCGGACGGACTTCGTCGGCATGTACCATGCGCTCACCGAGCGCAAACCGCGTACCGATATGAAGCTCGTCTGCGTGGGAGCCGAAGAGCGCGTTGTCGGCTGTCACATCATCGGCGCCGGAGCGGACGAAATGCTTCAGGGCTTTGCGGTCGCGATCCGCATGAGCGCGACGAAACGCGATTTCGACGACACGGTCGCGATCCATCCGACGAGTGCGGAAGAACTCGTCACGATGCGCTAGCGGCGCCGGAGAGCTGGAAAATGGCGATACGCGGATACGACGGCACATGGCCGGTCCTGGGCGACAGGGTTTACGTCGACGAGGCGGCACAGGTGATCGGTCGGGTTTTGCTCGGCGATGACGCGTCGGTTTGGCCGTTCGCGGTTTTGCGCGGCGACGTCGAGCGGATCGAGATCGGTGCGCGCACGAACGTCCAGGACGGCTGCGTGCTGCATGTCGTGCACGACGGACCGTATACTCCCGGCGGGATCGCGCTGCGGATCGGCGAGGATGTCACGATCGGGCACAAGGCGGTGCTGCACGCGGCGACGATCGGCAGCCGCTGCCTGATCGGCATGGGCGCGATCATCCTGGACGGTGCGATCGTTGCCGACGAGGTGATCGTCGGTGCCGGCAGCCTCGTGCCGCCGGGAAAACAACTCTCCGGCCGCGGCTTGTACCTCGGCAATCCGGCGCGTCGTGTTCGCGATCTCTCGGCGAGCGAAGTCGGGCGACTGCTGCACAGCGCCCGCCATTACGTGCAAGTCAAGGACGAATACCGCGCGAACGGGACGGGCCGTTAGCGAAAGTGCGACAGCGCCTCGAGTACCGGCTTGGTATCGGGACGGACGCCCCGCCATAGTGAAAACGCCGCAGCTGCTTGTTCGACCAGCATGCCCCAGCCCTTTTCAGCCCGGGCCGCACGCTGCGAATGGGCCCAGCGGGTGAACGCAGTCTCGCCGCGACCGTAGGCCATGTCGTAGCAGACCGTCGCCTCGCTGACGAGACCCGGCGGCATGGGCGGCATCTCGCCGTCCAAGGACGCGGATGTGCCGTTGATGATCAGATCATAGGGCGGTCCCTCGGTGTCCTCGAAGCCGCAGCCCTCGACCGGTCCCAAGTCGGCGAATTCCGCGGCAAGCACCTTGGCACGCCCTGGCGTGCGATTGGCGATCACCAAGGCTCGCAGCGGGCGCTCGAGCAGCGGCTCCAGCACGCCCCGCACTGCTCCGCCGGCGCCGAGAATCAGGATCCTCTTATTTGCCAGATCCAGACCGAGGTTTCCCTCCAGGTCGGCGATCAGTCCGACGCCGTCGGTGTTGTCCCCGAGCAAGGTCGTGTCCTCGTAGAATGCGATCGTATTCACCGCCTGTGCCCGGGCCGCGCGTGGCGTCAACTCGTTGACCAGTTCTGCAGCCGCCTGCTTGTGCGGCAGCGTTATATTCAGTCCGCGCAGGCCGCCGGTGAACAGCCGCAGTGCCTCGCGCCGGAACTCCCGGGGTTCGATGTCGAACAGCCGGTACACGAGGTTTTGGCCGGTTGCCTTGGCGAACATGCCGTGGATGAAGGGTGACCAGCTGTGTGCCACCGGATGCCCGGCAAGGCCGTAATGATCGGCCGCCGCGGCTTCGGACGACTCGCTCAGGAACGCAGCCATTCGGCGGCACGCCTTGCGAAGTAGGTGAGAATCCCATCCGCGCCGGCGCGTTTCATCGCCACCAGCGATTCCATCGCGGCGGCCCGCTCATCGAGCCAGCCGTTGTTTGCGGCGGCCATGATCATCGAATATTCGCCGCTCACCTGGTAGACGAACGTCGGCATGCCGAATCGCTCCTTGACCCGATGGACGATGTCGAGATAAGGCATTCCAGGCTTCACCATGATCATGTCGGCGCCTTCGGCGATATCCAGGGCCACTTCGCGCAGTGCCTCGGTGCCATTCGCCGGATCCATCTGGTAGGTGTGCTTGCCGCCCTTGCCGAGCTGCCCGGCGGAGCCGATCGCATCGCGGAACGGCCCGTAGAACGCCGAGGCGTATTTCGCCGCATAGGCGAGAATACGCGTGTGCACGAGGCCCGCCGCCTCGAGGGCGCCGCGGATCGCACAGATCCGGCCGTCCATCATGTCCGAGGGTGCGACCGCATCGGCTCCGGCGTCGGCGTGCGAGCGTGCCTGGCGCACGAGCGTTTCCACGGTCAGGTCGTTTTGCACATATCCGGATGCGTCGATCAATCCGTCCTGGCCGTGGGTCGTGAACGGATCCAGTGCAACGTCCGTGATGACGCCGAGATCGGGAAACTCCTTCTTGACCGCGCGCACCGCGCGTTGCGCGATGCCGTCCGGGTTCCAAGCTTCGCGCGCGTCGAGCGTTTTCTTCTCGACCGGTGTGACCGGAAATATCGCGATCGCCGGCACGCGCAATTTCGAAAGTGCCTCGCACTCGGAGAGCAGATGCTCGATCGGCAGCCGCTCGATTCCCGGCATGGACGCGATGGGTTGGCGGCCGCCGCGCCCGTCGGTGACGAAAACCGGATAGATCAGCGCGTCGACCGTCAGCTGGGTCTCGCGCATCAG
>JABEVI010000292.1 GCA_013044085.1 Steroidobacteraceae bacterium | reverse complement strand
TGCCGGCGCCTGGTGGAGCCTGCCCGGACCGATCTTGATGTCGGTGCTGCTGCTCAAGGTGTCGGGCGTTGCGCTGCTCGAGAAGGACATCGGCGAGCGACGACCGCAGTACGCGCAGTACGTCGGGCGCACCAACGCGTTCTTTCCCGGGCGGCCGCGTGACGCCGCTGCGGCTGCGGAGCGAGACGAGCCTCAGCCCCCGCCACCGCCGCCGGGCTGACCGATCTCCGCTCTCTGCTGGCCCAGGTTCAATCGCTCCTGTTGCTCTTCTTGCACCTCGAATCGCAGGCGCACGGAATTCACGCAGTGCTTGATCGGCAGATTGGAGCCGATCGGGATCTGCGTTCGGCAAAACACGGTTTTGCCGTCGCGAGTCATCGGCCGATAGCCGTCGTTGCGCGCCATCTCGAGCAGGTGATGGGATAGCCCGGCCGGAGCCGCTCTACTCGCGCCTGGCGCCGTCGAAGGGGTCGACAAGGCCGCGGCGGCCGGTGCGCTCGGCGCGGCCCGGCGCGGCGATTGCGCACAACCCGCGATCAAGGCCCCGGTGGCGGCAAGGACGCAGAGATGCCGTGTATACTCCATCATCGAAGAGACCTCCGCGACCTTGGCGATTGTCGATCATTCTGATGTCACTATACTACCCCGGAGGCTGCGGGGGACGGATGACCGTGCACGACACCTCGCCGGTGCAGTCGTCGACGCGCAGGCTATACTCCCACTCATGATCCTCTCATCGCATCCCAGTCGGCGCGTGCGTTGGACCGGGCGCTCGGTGCTACTCGCGTACGCGGTAATCACCGCGGGGCCGGCGGTGGCCGCCGCAACGCCCTCTTCGAACCTCGCGCAGCGAGTGCTTGCGTGCCACGGCGTTTCGTCAGATCGGCAGCGCTTGCAGTGCTTCGATCGGCTCGCGGCGGCATTGGCCACGAGCACACCGGACGCGGCGCGTTCGCGTCAATCGACGGTGACGTTGCCGGACCCCCGGCAAACCTTCGGGCTGACGCCGGCGACGATCCTCACTCAAGAATTCAAGCGCCATCCGAAGCAACAAACCATCTCCAGCATCGCCGCCCGGATCGTCCGGCTGCAAAAGGCGGTGGACGGGCGCATGGTTTACCAGTTGTCGAACGGACAGGTATGGGAAGAATTGCTCGACGACGGTTACGCGCCCCCTGTGAATGTGGGCGACACCGTGCAGATCTCGCGGGGCTGGCTCGGCTCTTACTGGATGCAGACGCCGTCCCGCCGCGGTTGCAAGGTGCAGCGCCTGCGCTGATCCCGAGATTGTGCCGATTTCGAGGAGTGCAGCCTGACCGTGCTGCGGCGCCGACCCGCGATCTTAAGTCCCCGCCCATACGTCGAACCCGATGCTGAGGCGGGGGGATTGGGTATGGATCGGGTGGGTGCCGTGCCACAGGTACGAAGGAAACAGCACCAGCCGGCCTGGCCTGGGCTCGACGAAATGGGCCGGTCCGACGCCGGGCGCCGGGTAGCGCGGCTCGCCGAACTTAAGCCAGCCGAGTTTGAGCACCGGATCGCGCACATCCTCGGGAATCGTGACGTCATAGGCGGCGCTCACGAGGCCCCCGGGGTGGTAGTGATTGACCTGGAAGCCGCCTCGTAGCAATCGCACCGACCAGGCACCGGTGAACTGCACGGCGCCGTTCCGGAGTCGCGCGAGCGGATGGTCGGGCAACACCTCGAGTCCGGCGCGGTATTCCAGGACGGCCGTATGAAAACTTGCGAGCGCCGCCTGAATGACCGGGTCGGGATCGCTCAGCAAGCTCCGGGAGGTTTGCGTTCCGTTGCGCAGGGTCCGATCGAGCGGTTGACGCTTGAACCGGTGGCGATCCGCGAGCACCGCGCTCAGGGCGGCGTTGAACTCGGAGATCGTGCCGAACCCGGGCGGCGGCGGTAGGTCGAAGGCGCGGACGAATCGTTCGTAATCACACAGTTCCCGGTACCGATCTTCCCCGAGCATCCGGGCCGCCGTGGCCTCGAACGCTAGCCACGCGGATGCGAGCGGATCCTGTTGGCGTTGCGCGGCGATGAAGGGTCGCGCTTCCTCGGGTCGTCCGCGGGCGAGCAAGACGGTCACCAGGTTGAGCGCGGCGCTCGAGCGGTCCGATGGGGTGCTCGCCGCCTCGAGCGCCTCGGCCTCCGCTTCTTCGAGCCGACCCTGCTCCAGCAGGACCATCGCGAGCGTCGACCGCACCGTCGCGTCCGATCCATTCCGAGTGAGCACGTCGCGCAACAGCGTCTGCGCGCCGGACAACTCCCCCGAATGCCATAGCAGTTCGGCCAGCAGCGTCTGCAACGGGAGGTGATCCCGATGGGCGCGCACTACCGTGCTGAGCGAACGCACGAACGCCGGATCGCCACGCATGAACCGCAGCGATGCCAGGGCTCGCTGTCCTTCCGGGTTCAGCGGTTGCAACTCGACCGCCCGCGCGAATTCGCTCTCGGCGCGTTCGAGTTCGCCCGCGTTGACGGCGGCGCGGCCGAGGTTGTAGGCCACTTCGTAGCCGTTGCCGCCGAGCCTCCGCGCCCGCTCAAGCGCGTCGGTCGCCTCCGGCCGTTCCAGCGTGACCAGTAACTCCCCGAGATTGTGATGGGCGACCGCATACTCCGGGTCGAGTTCGATTGCGCGCCGATGCGCGTGCTCTGCCTCCGCGGTACGGCGCTGCTGGGTCAATGCGAGTGCGAGGGTTTCCCAGGTTTCTGCATCGTTCGCATCGCGGCCGAGCAGGGCGCGGCACGGCGCCTCGGCTTGCGTCCCGCGACCCAGATCGACCCAGGTTTGCGCCAGTCCGAGAAGCGCCGGGGGAAATCCAGGCAGCCGCCGCAGCGCTTCCTGGTACGCCGCCTCGGCGTCCACCAGCTTCCGGCGTTTACGAAGCAGATTGCCGAGGTTCGCGTGAAATTCTCCGCGCTGCGGCTCGAGTGTGACGCTGAACCGGAGCCAGTGCTCGCCCTGCTCCCAGTCGCCGGTGTCCTTCAACGCGAGTCCGAGCAGATGGGCCGCGATCGCGTTGCGGGGCTCGCGCGCGAGAATCGCGCCGCAGATCGCGGCGCTTGCGAGCGGTTGCCCGCTTTGCAGCAACTTGGTCGCGCCTTCGAGGGTCGGGACGTCGAATGTCTCCGTCATGTCGGCGATTGCTCTGCTCGCCGAATTAGGCGCTGACGCATGCTGATCCGTTGTAAAGGCGCAACAATCCTCAATCCGCTGCCGAATGCCGCCCGTGCTCGTTCGACCGGAGTCGGCCGATCCGGCCTCGAGCCTCTACGCAGTCGGGCCACAATGGCATGCACGATGGCTCTTTACAACAACCGTCGCAGAACCTAATCTTACACCTATCGATAAGTCTTGTTGCGTTTTGGCACCATGTGGCGACGAGACGGCTTTTCATAACATCGCTTGGGAGAACACTAAATGGGAAAAAATCACTTCCTGCAGCAAGCCATTCGACTTGCGCTCGCCAATGCTGCAGTGGCGTCGGTCGCACTGCCGGTGGCGTCGGCGAACGCCGACTCTGCGAAGAATGTCTCCGCGGGACCGCCGGCTCGACACTTGCTCGCGCAAACCCAAGAGCCGGCTAAGGGAACGGCCGCCTCGAACGGATCGACCTTGCTTGCCGATAATGCGCTCCAAGAAGTGGTGGTCACCGGGTCGCGCATCAACATTCCGGGCTTGCACTCGATTAGCCCGGTGATCTCGGTGAGTTCCAAGGCTATCACGCAGCTCGGCGCGACCTCCGTCGAGGACGTGCTGAACCAACTGCCCCAGGTGCTCGCAGATCAGGGCTCCAGTGCGTCTAACGGCGCGAGCGGTACCGCCACGGTCGACCTGCGCGGCCTCGGCCCCCAGCGCACCTTGGTGCTGGTCAACGGCCAGCGCTTGATGCCCGGCGACCCGGCCACCGGCGACAACACTGCCGACATCAACAACATCCCGACGGCGCTGGTCGAGCGCGTCGATGTGCTGACGGGCGGCGCCTCCTCGGTGTACGGCGCGGACGCTGTCGCGGGCGTGGTCAACTTCATCATGAAGGACCACTTCCAGGGCTTCGAGATCGACGCGAACGCCTCGGCGTTCCAGCACAGCCAGCACGATGGCTACGGTGGGTTCTCGCCGGCCGCCGGCTACGGCTCGGCGCCGAGTTCGGTGATGGACGGCGCGGAAAAGGACATTAGCTTCATCATGGGCAGCGACTTCGCGGGCGGCAAAGGCAACGCGACGGCCTACCTCACCTACCGCCGCACCAATCCCGTGGTACAGGACTCGCGCGATTTCAGCCGCTGCACGCTCGCGACCAGCGGAGGCAAGGTCGTGTGCTCCGGTTCGAGCACCTCGGCGACCGGCGGCTTCTTCTTCACGAACCCACCGGGAGCGAATGGCTACTTCACCGGGCCCTCGATCTTCGGTACCGTCGATCCGGCCACGGGGCAGATCGTGCCGGGCATCCACCACTTCAACTACGGCGCGTTGAACTATTACATCCGGCCGGATGAGCGCTGGAACGGCGGGTATTTCGCACATTACAACATCGACCAGAACCACCAGGTCTACAGCTCGTTGATGATGATGACGGACCACACGGTCGCGCAGATCGCGCCGAGCGGTGCGTTCCTGACCTCGGGTCTCGGCGTCAATCCGGTCACCGGCTTGCCGGACGGCGGCTGGACGGTGAACTGCAACAACCCGCTGCTGTCGGCACAGGAACAGACGACCTTGTGCGGCGCGGGCCAGAACACGGGCAATGCGTCGGTGCTGTTCGGCCGACGCAACATCGAGGGAGGCAACCGTCAGGATCACCTGAACCACACCTCGTTCCGGATGGTGATCGGCAGCAAAGGCAACCTCACCGACAACCTGACCTACAACGTGTACGCGCAGGAAGGCGTGACGTTGCTGCAGGAGAACTACCAGAACGACGTCTCGAAGCAGCGGATCACCTACGCGCTGAACGCGGTCGTCGACCCAACGACCGGCCAGGTGATCTGCGGCGCGAACGCGAACGGCGCGAACGGCGCGCCGGGCTGCGTGCCGTACGACATCTGGGGCTTGGGCACCCCGTACTCCAGCCAGTACACCAATGCTACCGGCGGCCCGACCGCCGCGTCGGTCGCGTACATCACGACCCCGGGCTCGGAGCAAGGCCGGACCGAGGAGCGTGTGTACCACGCTGACTTTACCTACGACGGCACCTCGGCGGGCATCAAGATGCCGTCGGCTCGAGATGGCCTCGTGACCAACTTCGGCGCCGAGTACCGCGAGGAGTTCGTAACCTTGCGGCCGGACCAGGAGTTCTTGACCGGTGACCTCGCGGGCCAGGGCGGTGCGATTACCCCGCTCAGCGCCGGGTTCGGTGTGAAGGAAGGCTTCATCGAAATGCGTCTGCCGTTGGTGCAGGATAAGCGCTTCGCGAAGGAAATTTCGATCAACCCCGGCTACCGTTACTCGAAGTACGACTACGGCCCGACCACCAGCACGTACAAGATCGAGGCCGACTGGTCGCCGACGTCCGACTTCCGTTTCCGCGGCGGCTACAACCGCGCGGTGCGGGCGCCGAACCTCGGCGAACTGTTCGCCGAGAACCACGTCGCCTTGGACGGCAGCGCTGATCCTTGCGCAACCACCGGATTCGGCTCGCCGCCGAGCTACCTGACCGGGGCGGCACTCGCGGCGCGTAAGGCCTCGTGCCTTGCGCACGGCGTGACCGCATCGCAGTTCGGCGCGATCGGTGTCGCGGGCAACCCGGCGGGCCAGTACAACGGCCTGATCGGCGGCAATCCGCAGCTGAGTCCTGAGAAGGCGGACACCTACACCTTCGGCGTGGTGTTCACCCCGACCTTCGTGCCGACGCTCAGTGCGACGCTCGACTACTACGACATCAAGATCAACAACGTGATCGGGAGCTACGGCGCGAACTTGATCGTGAATCAGTGCATCATCAACAACAACCCGTTCTTCTGCAATCTCGTGCACCGTGACGGGTCTGGCTCGATCTGGCTGTCGCAGGGCGGCTACGTGAACGATCCGACCAGGAACCTCGGATATCTGCAGGAGCGCGGCACGGACCTCGCGGTGCATTACCGCGAGCGCCTCGGACGCTTCGGTGCGGTGGACTACGCGTTGAATGGGACCTATGTCTACTCGTTCATCACCGAGCCGTACCCGGGTTCGGGGACGTACAACTGCGCCGGCTACTTCGGTGGCACTTGCGGCAATCCGATGCCGAAATGGCGGCACACGTTGACAGCGACCTGGGAGACGCCAGTGCGTAGCCTCGATTTGACCGTGCGCTGGCGGCATTTCGGGAACACGGAGATTGATTCCGCGAGTCCGTCGCCGTTGCTCGCCTCGAGCTTCCAGAAGGCCGTCCAGTGGACCGGCAGCCGCGATTACCTCGATCTCGTCGTGAGCTACGAGCTTGTGAGGGGCGTCCACATGCTTGTCGGCGTGAACAACGTGCTGGACAAGGATCCGCCGATCCTGCCGACCAGTTCGTTGCCGGCGCCGTTCTTCAACGGCAACACCTATCCGCAGGTGTATGACACGCTCGGTCGGTATATCTTCATGAACCTGAAGGCGGACTTCTAAGCCGAGTTTTATCCATCGGTTTCTGATGGGTCTCACGCCCCCTCGCCGCTTCGGCGGCGAGGGGGCGTTTTTCTATCCGTGTAACTTGACGCGCGCGGCGTGACGCGAGGCTCCGGCGTGGCTTATCCTGTCGGGCATGGCCGCCAACGCCACCCCGCCGAATTCCTTCGACGCCTTGCGCGGGGCGATCGCGCACGCGTGCGCGCTGCGCCGATCCGGCGATCACGCGGCGGCTTTGCGGCGCATCGAGGAGCTGGCGGCGAGTCATCCGGCATCGGGCATGCTTTGGCAGGAGCGCGCCGCGTGCCTCGCTGCGGCCGGCGATCGCGTGGCAGCGGCCGCGGCCTATCGGCGCGCGGTCGAACTCAACGACGCGCTGCCGGACGCGTGGCGCGCACTCGCCGGTTTCGCCCGCATTTCGGCCCACCCTGAGGACGTGGATGGGGCTGCCGCGGCGCTCGCGAAGCTCGAGGCTCTACCGCCCGAACTCGTCGAGGGATCGAGCCGCCTCAGCGAAGGCGATCTCGACGGCGCGGAGTCGATCATCCGGGGGTATCTGACCCGTCACGGCGCGCACCTCGACGGGATGCGACTGCTCGCGCAGATCTGCTCCGACCGCAAGAACTTCGACGACGCCGAGTTGTTGCTCGAAGCGATCCTCGACCGCAATCCCGACTACCACGAAGCGCGTTACGAACTCGGGATGATCTTCAAGCAGCGGCGGCGGTTCTATCCGGCGCTGCTGCAGGCCGAGCGGCTGTTGGCGCTGTTTCCGAAGGAGCGCAAGCTCCGGCTGCTGTACGCGGGCGCGTGCGATGGGCTGGGTCGGTTCGAGGAGGCCCTCGCGGTGTATCGGCAGCTGCTCGCCGAGACGCCCGAGGATCGGGAGCTGGAATTCGCGATCGGACTCGCGCTGCGCAACCAGGGCAAGACGGAGGAATCCGTCGCCGTTTTCCGAAGCTTGATGCGCCTGAAAGACAGCGTCGGATCGGCGTACACGGCGCTCGCCGACCTGAAGACCTACCGGTTCAGCGACGAGGACCTCGCCGCGATGCGAACGATCGCGGCGGATCCGCAGGCCACGCCGCAGCACATCGCGGTCTGCTTCGCGCTGGGCAAAGCGCTCGAGGATCGCCGTCAATACGAGGAGTCCTTCCACTGCTACTCGCAGGGCAACAAGCTGCGGCGCGCCGCGACGCACTACAATCCGGAGGCCGTCGAGCAAAGCTGCGGGATTCGGGAGACGCTGTTCACGCCTGAGTTCTTCGCCGCTCGCCGGGGCGTCGGATGCCCGCGCCCTGATCCGATCTTCATCGTCGGGATGCCCCGCGCGGGATCGACGCTGCTGGAGCAGATCCTCGCATCGCACTCGCAGGTCGATGGCACGCTGGAATTGCCGGAGATCCCTCGGCTGGTCAAGCAGTTCCGCCCGCGCCGACCCGAGGAGCGGGACCGCTATGCCCAATTGCTGACGGAACTGCGTCCGGACGAGTGGCGGCGCCTGGGGGAGATCTACCTCGAGGAGACCCAGGTCTACCGCGAAAAGGCGCGGTTCTTCATCGACAAGATGCCGGGCAATTTCCTGGACGTCGGCTTCATCCACCTCATCTTGCCGAACGCGAAGATCATCGATGCGCGGCGTGACGCGATGGCGTGCTGCTTCAGCAATTTCAAGCAGCTGTTCGGCAACGGCCAGGAGTTCAGCTACGGGCTGCGGGACGTCGGCCATTATTACCGCAGTTACGTGCGGCTGATGGCGCACTGGGATCGCGTGCTGCCGGGCAAGGTCCTTCGCGTGTGGCATGCGGACACGGTGAACGACTTTGAGGCCACCGTGCGGCGCTTGCTCGATTTCTGCGGATTGTCCTTCGAGCCGGCGTGCCTCGAATTCCACAAGACCGAGCGCGCGGTGCGCACGGTGAGTTCCGAACAGGTGCGCCGGCCGATCAACCGCGAAGGTCTCGATCAGTGGCGTCACTTCGAGCCCTGGCTCGGGCCACTTAAGGAAGCGCTCGGTCCCTTGGCCGGCGCGGATCCGCGGTCCACCTAGGATTGATCCGGATGCGCGGAGACCAGAGCGCATGAGCGCGAGCCGCCGCGAGCCGGGGAACCGGGAGCTCAGCTTCCGAGGCATCGTGCTCGGCGCCCTGATCACGGTCGTGTTCACGGCGGCGAACGTGTACTTCGGCTTGAAGGCGGGCCTGACCTTCGCCACTTCGATCCCCGCCGCGGTGATCTCG
>JABEVI010000012.1 GCA_013044085.1 Steroidobacteraceae bacterium | reverse complement strand
TGGTGGGCCGTGTAGGGATCGAACCTACGACCAATTGATTAAGAGTCAACTGCTCTACCAGCTGAGCTAACGGCCCAAAGAATACCCTTCACCAAAACCCACGTACCCGCCCCCTGTCGGTCGGGTGGGGTGGACGACGGGGCTCGAACCCGCGACAGCCGGAATCACAATCCGGGGCTCTACCAGCTGAGCTACGTCCACCATCGTCTCCTGCCCCGAATCGAGATGGCGCGCCCGGCAGGAATCGAACCTGCAACCGCCGGCTTAGAAGGCCGGTGCTCTATCCGGTTGAGCTACGGGCGCTTTGGTCGGGGCAGAGGGATTCGAACCCCCGACCCTCTGCTCCCAAAGCAGATGCGCTACCAGACTGCGCCATGCCCCGCCGTCAAACACTCTACCCGGCACGCCCGCCCGCCGACGTCGTCGGCTCGGGGACGCGAATCATACGGGGGGTGTGCGAGCACGTCAATTTACACCGCATTCTGTGCGAGAATCCGCGCCTGCCAGCAGCGACCCAGGACTCCGATGACCGCGCAACTCATTGACGGAAAAGCCATTGCCGCAAAATTCAAGGCCGACATCCGCGACCAGGTCGAAAGCATGGTCGCGCGCGGCCTGCGGCGTCCGGGACTTGCGGTGATCATGGTCGGCGACAATCCGGCCTCCGCGGTGTACGTGCGCAACAAGCGCAAGGCTTGCGCCGAATCGGGCCTCGTCTCGGTCGCGCACGACCTGCCCTACTCGACCACCCAGGCCGAACTCGTCCAACTGATCGAGTCCTTGAATCGCGATCCGGCGATCGACGGCATCCTGGTGCAGCTACCGCTGCCTCAGCACATCGAACAAAGTCTGATCATCGAGAAGATCGATCCCGCGAAGGACGTCGATGGCTTCCACCCCTTCAACGTCGGCCGCCTGGCGCTGCGCGTACCGCTGATCCGCCCATGCACGCCATACGGCGTCACCAAGCTGATCGACCACGTCGGCATCTCTCCGAAGGGCCGGCACTGCGTCGTGATCGGTGCCTCGAACATCGTCGGACGGCCGATGGCGCTCGAGTTGTTGCTGATGGGCGGCACCGTGACCGTCTGTCACCGCTTCACCGGCGACCTCGCGCCGTACGTGCGGGATGCCGATATCCTCATCGTCGCAGTCGGCCGGCCCGGGATCATCCAGGGCGACTGGGTCAAGCCGGGCAGTCTCGTGATCGACGTCGGCATGAACCGTGCGCCCGACGGAAAACTCGTGGGCGACGTCGACTTCGAGGGCGCCTCGCGGCGTGCCGCATGGATCACCCCCGTTCCGGGAGGCGTCGGCCCGATGACGGTCGCGATGCTGATGAAAAACACCCTGGAGTCGGCGCTCACCCGCCTCGGCGCCTGAGCGCCACCGCAGCCTCGTGGCGCCTCAGGCGCGACGCCACTGCGTGAGGCCGCCGGGTCTGTCCTCGATGACGATCCCGGCCGTGGCGAGCTGTTCGCGGATGCGATCCCCCTGCGCAAAATCCTTCGCGGCGCGTGCCGCTCGCCGTGCCTCGATGAGCGCCTCGACCGCCTCGTCGTCGAGCAGCTTGGCGCCGGCGCCACGCTTCAAATACGTCGCCGGATCCTGCTGCAACACGCCGAGCCCACGGCCGAGTTCGCGCAAGGTCGCGGCCTGATCGGCGACATCGGCATCGCGGTGGGCGGCCTTGGCTGAATTCAGCTCGCGCGCGACGCTCTGCAGGACCGCAAGCGCCTCGGGGGTGTTGAAATCATCGTCCATCGCCTCGCGAAAGCGCGCGAGCGCACCCGCCTCGACACGCCCGCCGCCGCCGACGCCGTCGAGCGCCCGGTACAGTCCGAGCACGGTCTCATCGGCCTGGGCCAGTTGCGCCGCCGAGTAGTTGATCGGCCCGCGATAATGGCTGCTGATCAGAAAATAGCGCAGCACCTCCGGATCGCGCACCCGGGCGAGAACATCACGCACCGTGAAGAAGTTGCCGAGCGACTTCGACATCTTCTCCTCGTTGATGCGCACGAAACCGTTGTGCATCCAGACATTCACGAACGGCGTGCCGCAGGCGGCGCAGGACTGCGCGATCTCGTTCTCATGATGCGGGAACTTCAGGTCCATGCCGCCGCCATGCAGGTCGAAATGGCTGCCGAGCAGCGCCGTCGACATCGCCGAGCACTCGATGTGCCACCCCGGTCTGCCGGCGCCCCAGGGCGACTCCCAGGCCGGTTCGCCCGCCTTGGCGGCCTTCCAGAGAACGAAGTCCAGCGGGTCGAGCTTCGCGCTGTCGATTTGCACGCGGGCCCCCGCGCGCAGATCATCGAGACGTTTGCCCGACAAGCGCCCGTAATCGGCGAAGCGGCGCACCGCGTACATCACGTCGCCGTCGGCGGCGACGTAGGCGTAGCCCTTCGCGACCAGGGTCTCGATCATCGCGACGATGCGCTCGATGTACTCGGTTGCGCGCGGTTCGTGATCCGGCGGATCCAGGCGCAGCGTCGAGCAGTCCTCCTGCATCGCCGTCGCGAAGCGGCGCGCGAGCACCGACCAGTCCTCGCCGTTGGCCGCCGCCCGCTCGATGATCTTGTCATCGATGTCCGTGATATTGCGCACGTAGCTCACCTCGAACCCCGAGGCGCGCAGGTAACGCTGCACCATGTCGAACACGACCAGCATGCGCGCATGGCCGATGTGGATGTAGTCGTAGACCGTCATGCCGCAGACGTACATGCGCACCTTGCCCGGCAGCAGCGGCCGGAACACCTCCTTCTCGCCGCTCAGGGAATTATGGATCTTGAGCATGGATCTCCAGACGCTTCAGCGCCTCTTGCGGGCCGATCAATTCGAGCAACGGTGCGAGCTCCGGACCATGCACTCGTCCGGTCAACGCGACGCGCAGCGGCTTGTAAACCGCGGCACCCTTCAGGCCGGTGCGCTCGGCGATCGACTTCGCCAGGCGCTTCAAGTCGGCACCGCTCACCTCGAGCGCCGCCACGGCTGCCGCGTAGAATCCGGGACCGGCCGCGGCGACGACGCCCCGCTCTTCCTCGCCGAGCGCCGGCAGATCGCCGCGCAGCACCGCGAGCCACGGCGCCGCATCAGCGGGCAGAACGACATTGTGCCGGATCACCTCGACGACGGGTCCGTCCTCGGGGATCTTCAACCAGGCGCCGATCTCGGCCGAGGACATGCGCGCGATGGACTCCTTCTGCCAGTGAACGAGCTGCGCTTCGTCGAAGCGCGCCGGCGCCTTGCCGAGGTGCTCGGGCCGGAAGTGCGCCGCCATCGCCGCCGGTTCGAGCCAGCCGTCCACGTCGGCCGCGTGACCGAGCCGGTACAGGTGATTGAGCAGCGCCGCGCTCAGGAATCCGCGCTGCCGGAACTCCTGGACGCTCGTGCTGCCATGCCGCTTCGACAACGGCGCACCATCGGCGCCAACCAGCAGACCGACGTGTCCGTAGGCTGGCCGGCGCAGTCCGAGTGCGTCGAGGACCAGCAGTTGCCGCGGCGTGTTGGTCAGATGATCGTCGCCGCGCAGCACGTGCGTGATCCCCATCAGCGCATCGTCGACCGCATTGCAAAAGAAGAAGGACGCGCTGCCATCGTCACGACGGATGATGAAGTCGCCGATGTCGTCCGTTTGCAGCCGTTGCACGCCGTGCACGAGATCGGTGAACTCGACGATCCGGCCGGGCGGCACCGCAAAACGCAGCGTCGGCCGCACGCCGCGCGCCTCGCGCTCGCGGCGTGCCGCCCCGTCGAGCCGCCGACAGGTGCCGGCGTAGCGGGGCGGTTTGCCGACCATGCGCTGCAGTTTGCGCGATAGTTCCAGATCCTCGGCCGTGCAGTAACAGGGGTAGGCGTGCCCCTCGGCTTCGAGCCGCGCGAACATCGTCGCGTACACCGGCCCGCGCTCCGATTGCGAATAGGGCGCCGATGCTCCGCCGACATCCGGACCCTCGTCCCACTCGAGGTTCAACCAGGCGAGTTCGGCAAGCAATTCGTCGCGGTAGCGGCGCTGGCTGCGCTCGACATCCGTGTCCTCTATGCGCAGAATGAAGCGGCCGCCGGTCTTTCGCGCCCAGAGATGGCTGAACAAGGCGGTCCGTGCGTTGCCGAGATGGACCGACCCGGTCGGACTCGGTGCGAACCTCGTGACGGCGGGCGTTGTCATAGCTGTTTATTGTACCTTCAAGGGCGGAGTTGCGGATGAAGAAGCTTCTGCTTGGAACGTGTCTGCTGGCGGTGACGATGCTGGCGACGGGCCCCGGGGCGCTCGCCTCGGCGAAGCACGAGAGCGCGCCGCCGCGGCCGCTCGTCGAGGTCTACACGTCGCTCGGTAATTTCACGATCCAGCTGCTTCCCGACCGGGCGCCGCGCACCGTGGCGACCTTCCTGAAGTACGTCGCCCTTGGCCACTACACCCACACGCTGTTCCATCGTGTGATCGCGAACTTCGTCATCCAGGGGGGCGGCTATGACCGGCACTATCGCCTCAAGCCCGCACCGTTCTCGGTCGTCAACGAATCCGGCAACGGTCTGACCAATCAACGCGGCACGGTGGGCCTCGCCCGCTCGGCCGATCCGGACAGCGGCAACAGCCAGTTTTATGTAAATCTATACGACAACAGCGAGCTCGATCCGAGCGCGGTGCGCTGGGGCTACACGGTGTTCGGTCGCGTCGTCCAGGGCATGAGCGTGGTCGACAGGATCGGCAACCAGCCGACCGGTTCAGCCGGCCCCTTCAAACGGGATGCGCCGATCCGGCCCGTGGTGATCGAGAAGATCGTGCGCGTGAAGACTCCCTGAACCCGATGCGGTCGTCTTGACGACGCTGTTCATATCCGACCTGCACATCGACGCTGCGCAGCCGGCGATCGCCGCCCGGCTGCTCGACTTTCTCGCCGCCGAGGGGCCCCGGGCGGACGCTCTGTACGTCCTCGGTGACCTGTTCGAATCGTGGATCGGCGATGATGAACCGGACGCGACGCAGCGCGCGGTCATCGATGGCCTGCGTGCCCTGACGATGCGCGGCGTGCCCTGCTTCGTCATGCACGGCAACCGCGACTTCCTGCTCGGCGAGCGTTTTTGCGCCGCGAGCGGCGCGCAGCTCCTCCCGGATCCGCTGCTGATCACGCTTCACGGCGAACGCATCCTTGCGATGCACGGTGATGCGCTCTGCACCGACGACCACGCCTACCAGCGCCTGCGCGCGACGGTGCGCGATCCGGACTGGCAGAAGCGCTTCCTGCGCCTCAGTGCCGCCTCACGGCGGGCGCTCGCCGGCGCGGCACGCGCCGGAAGCCGCGCGCACACCGCGGCACTCTACCCCGAGATCGCCGACGTCAATGCGGACAGCGTCGCCATGGTGCTGCGTGCGAGCGCCGTCCGGACGCTCGTACACGGCCACACCCACCGTCCGGGGGTGCACCAATTCGAGATCGACGGTCTCCCCCGCAGGAGAATCGTGCTCGGCGACTGGCACCGGACGGGCAGCGTGCTGCGCTGGGACCACGGGGGTCCGCAGCTGCACACGCTCGACTGACAGCCCCGCTCAGGCGGGCGGCCCCGAGTGGAAGCGGAACATCTCGTCCGGTGCGGTGATCAGTTCCGCCTCGAGAGACGCGAATTGTTCGATCCGTTCATCGATCGGAATGCCCTCGCGGGCGGCCGTGGAGCGCGCCGCGTCCAGATACATCCGATGATGACGCGCCTCGACCTGGTAAAGTCCCTGAAAAAAATCGTCCAGCGGGGCGCCGATCACCGGCGCAAGCGCGGCGAAGCGCTCACAGGAGCGGGCCTCGATGAAGGCGCCCGCGATCAAAAGATCGACGCGACGCAACGGCTCGCTGCGCGACACCAACCGCCGCAGCCGCTCGGCGTACCGGCCGGG
>JABEVI010000078.1 GCA_013044085.1 Steroidobacteraceae bacterium | reverse complement strand
CTAGAATCCGGCTGATGGGACGAGGCATGACGTTCGCTGGCCCCTACCTCGATCGCGCGGCACCGATGCGCGAGGATTCCTCGTGGCATGAGGCCGCGCTCGAGGATCCGGCCAGCCGGGTGGTGATCGTATGGAATTCACGCAATCTGATACTCGAGACTGAGCCACCACGCGCGGCGATGATCGCGCTCGACGAGGTGCCGGCGCAGCTGCGCAATGCGCACACGCTGATCCTGCTCGGGCGCTTCGCCGATCACCCGTGCTTCGCCTTGGAGATCGACGCCGAGCAACCCCCCCGCCTGTGGCCGCAAGCGCGCTTCGAGGATTTGCGGGTGCTTGCCCCGCGATTGCCGGCCGATGAGGCGGGACTTCTCGGCTATGCGCGCGCGATGCTCTCCTGGCGCCGACGGCACCGTTTCTGCCCCGCCTGCGGTTCCCCGACGGCGCCCAGGCGCAGCGGACACGCGCTGGTATGCGTCAATCCGGCCTGTCTCACGGAACAATTCCCCCGCATCGACCCGGCGATCATCGTGCTCGTCAGTGACGATGGCCGGGCGCTGCTGGGCCGCCAGGCAAGCTGGCCACCGGGCCGCTACTCGACGATCGCCGGTTTCGTCGAACCCGGCGAGTCACTGGAGGATGCGGTCACGCGCGAGGTGAGTGAGGAGACCGGGGTGGCGATCGAACGCATCGAGTACTTCGCGTCCCAGCCATGGCCGTTTCCGGCCTCCTTGATGCTCGGCTTCCACGCACGCGCCGTCTCCACGGCGATTCTGCGCAACGACCTCGAGCTCGAGGATGCGCGCTGGTTCAGTCGCGAGCAGATCGCCGCGGGCGCGGTGCTGCTACCCCCGGTTCATTCGATATCCTTCAGCCTGATCGAACACTGGTTCGACACCACCGGGCCCCTGAAGCTGCGCGAGCTTCGAGGAGCCGGCCCCTGAACTCGATCATGCCGGGAGGTGGATTCGCAAGCCTCCTGTTCGTGTTGTGCGCGGCCGGATGCGCCGGCTTCATCGACTCGATGGTCGGCGGCGGGGGCTTGATACAACTCCCCGCGCTGATCGCCGGCTACCCGGCCGAGGTGCCGGCGACCCTGCTCGGCACGAACAAGCTCGCCGGCATTCTCGGCACTTGCACGGCCTTCGCCCGCTATGCGAAGGCGGTGCGAGTTCCCTGGCGCACCGTGCTGCCGGCGGCGGCGATCGCGCTGCCGTTCGCCTTGCTCGGCGCCAGCCTCGCGACGGTGATGTCACCCGCCGTTTTTCGCGGCACCGTACCCTTGATACTGACCGGCGTGCTGATCTACGTGCTGTCGCAGCGGGATCTGGGGAGCCAGCACCGACCCATCGCATTGACCGGCCGCCGGCGGGTGGCGGCGCTCGCGGGCATCGCCGCGATCGCCGCCTACGACGGCTTCTTCGGTCCCGGTACCGGCAATTTCCTGATGCTCTTCTACGTGCGCGTCTACGGCTTCGATTTCATCAGCGCGGCCGCGTGCGCGCGGCTGATCAACATCGCCACCAACGCCGGCGCGCTGTTGTACTTCGGCACGCACGGCCACATCCGCTGGCCGCTCGCCTTGGCGTTGGGCGCGAGCAACATCGCCGGCAGCCTGCTCGGCGCGCACACGGCGATCAGACGCGGCAGCCGCTTCGTCCGCACCGCCTTCGTGCTCGTCGTCCTCGCGCTGATCGCCAAGACGGCGTTGAACGCTTACCTATAAGAGCGTTCGAGGACCGCCAGGCCGCGCGCCGAACACCCCGGCCTCAGGCCGCCGACGTCTCGCCCGCAACCATCGGAATCGCCGGCATCGCGTCCGCGCCGCTTACGGCGACCGCCGCCGCGGGCGCCGGCACGGCAGCCGGTCTGCGCCGCGATGGCGCCCGCCGGGCCTTGATCGGCTTCTTGGCCGGCTTGCGTGCGAATTTCTGGGCCGCCTTCTTGGTCACTTTCTTGGCCGACTTTTTAGCCGAAACCCTCGCCACCGCCCGCTTCGCTTTGGCGGCAGGATGCTTCTTGGTCTTGGTCTTGGTCTTGGTCTTGGTCTTCTTCGCCATGGTCAATCTTCTCCTCGCGAGTCCGTTCAACACGTGCCAGACACCACCTCGACGCAGAGTAGACCGGAATCTGATGTCTGTCATCTAGCGGGACGCTGGAGTTGCACGCACGGATCTCGTACGCTGCCGCTGCACTTGCGACGAGCAACGATGGCCGAAGAAACCACGCCCGAATCGATCCACCCACTGCGCGACGTCTGGCTCAGGCCACGCCGCGTGGTGCGGGAGTTGGCCGACACGCCGATCACCCGGATCGACTATTTGCTCGGCATCACGCAGGGAATCGTCAGCTGGCTGTCGCTCAGCCGGGCGCAGTCGGCGGGCACGAGCAGTACCGTCGCGCAGATTCTCGCTCGAGCGGCGCTCGCCGGACCGATCGCCGGTGTGCTCGGCCTGTACTTGATGAGCGCGGTCTACACACGTCTCGCCCGCCGCGCCGGCGGCAGCGCAACGCGCGCGCAGATCTTCCATGTGCTCGCCTACAGTGGCGTGCCGATGATCGCGTCGCTCGGGATCTGGCTGCTGACCGCGGCTCTCGCCGGTCGGGCCACATTTTTGAACGGACCACCGGCGGATCTGCAACCTTTCCTCGCGTTACTGGTGAGGGCGCAGTTCCTATCCCACGTATTGCTGGTCGGCTGGAGCCTGTTGCTCCAGGTCATGGCCTTCAGCGAGGCTGAGCGCCTACCGACCAGCCGGGCCTTCGGGGTCTGGTTGCTCGGCCAGGTCCTCGTGATGCTGGCGATCTTGCTGCTTTGGATCCTGGTCATCGGCTTCGGCGTAAGCCCGCTGCCGTCCACCTAGCGACAGATTCGGCGACGGAGCGGCAATCTTGGCCGCCGTGTCGGCCTCGGAGGAGGCACGGTCGAGCCGGGCAATGACCGCCTTGGCGACTCGCGCTGCGCGGCCCGTACGGGGCCGACGAGGGGTCTTGATGACCGCCCTGTGCGCACGCTTCTGCGTCAACCCGCCGCTGGCGCTGCGCTGCGGTTCGCGCGCGAGCGCCGCCTCGGCGGCATCCGCAGCCTTGGCGGCTTCCTTGGCCGCCCGTTTGGCGAGTTTGTACGCCTTGCGCACGGCTTTGAGCCGCGCCTTGACGCTGCGCACCCGCTGCTTGGCGGACGCAACGGCGGCGCCACGTTTGTCGGCGCGCAGACGCAGTTGCGCGGCGAGCGCCGCGGGCTTCAGCCGTTTGGTGACCGCTCGACTGCTCGCCATCCGGATCGCCTCCAATCGAGTTCGAACTACGGAAGCACCGTAAACAAGAATTGCCGGATCGCCGCGATTTCCTCGGCGCAGACCGCATGCGGCATGGGGTAATCGTGCCACTCGACACGGTACCCCGCCGACCGGAGATGATCCCGGGAGCGCAGGCCGAGCGCATGCGGCAAGACATTGTCCGCCGTGCCATGCGCCATGAAAATCGGTGTGGCATCGTTCGCACCGACGCGTTCGGCCGACAACCGGTCGGCGAACGGCAGGTAACAGGAGAGCGCGAGCACGCCGGCGAGCCTTTCTGGATGGCGCGGTGCCACGTAGAGCGACACGGCGCCACCCTGCGAAAAGCCGCCGAGCACGATCCGACTCGCCGCAATACCCCGCCCGACCTCGCGCTCGATGAGTTCGCCAATCCGGGCTTGCGCGTCGATGAAACCCGCTCGATCCTCGATTCGGTTGCCGTCGAGGCTCGCAATGTCGTACCAGGCGCGCATCCGCATCCCGCCGTTCAAGGTCACGGGCCGCACCGGCGCATGCGGGAAGACGAAGCGCCACGCGCGCTCCCGAGCGGCGACGATGTGCGGCACGACGGACTCGAAGTCATGGCCGTCAGCGCCAAGGCCGTGCAGCCAGATGATGGACGCGGTCGGCGCCGGCGCGGTTTGTATGTCGATGGTTTCCAGCATCAGCGGGCAAGCCTACCAGGATGGCGGGCGCGCTGTCGCGGGACGCGCGCGCCGCCGCCGCCGCGGCGGCGAAATGGCCGTTGACAGCGACTGCATTTTTATGCAGGATACGCGCAAATTTATGCACAGGCCGTCTTCATGCTGCGCTCGATGATCGATCACAACGGTGCGCCGGCGCGCCGCAACCTGCTCGCCAAGATCCTGCGCGAACAGACGGTCGAGCGCCAGGCCGAGCTCGTCGAGATGCTGCGCAAGCGCGGCCACCCGGCCACCCAGTCGAGCGTCAGCCGCGACCTGCGCGACCTCGGCGTCGCCAAGCGGGGCCGGCGCTACGTGCTCGCCGACGAAGCCGTGCGCTCGATGAGCGATTTCTCGACGTTGCGCCAGTTCGTCAGCTCCCGCGTAAGCGCGGGCGCCAATCTCACCGTCCTCAAGACCAAGATCGGCTCGGCGCAAAGCGTCGCCGTGGCGATCGACGCGGCAGCCTGGCCCGAGGTCGCGGGCACGATATCCGGCGATGACACGATCTTCATCGCCACGCGCGGCGCCCGCGACCAGCGCCGGCTCGGCGAGCGCCTGCTCGCGATTTTCGGAATCTAGAGCACCCTCATGACAACGACTGTTCCCTCGGGCGACGAGCCCATTCTCCTCGCTTTTTCCGGCGGTCTGGACACCTCCTTCCTGGTGCCGTGGCTGACCGAGACGCACCGGCGGCCGGTGATCACCGTCACGGTCGACACGGGCGGCATCGACGCCGCCGCCGCCGGCTTGCTCGCCGACAGATCCCGCGCGCTCGGCGCAATCGATCACCGACTGATCGATGCGCGCACGCAATATTTCGACCAGGTCCTCAAGTACCTGATCATGGGCAACGTACGCCGTGGTCAACTCTATCCGCTGTGTGTCGGCGCCGAGCGGGTGCTGCAGGCGCAGACGATCGCGCAACTCGCGCTGCAGATGAAGACCTCGCGGGTAGCGCACGGCTGCACCGCGGCCGGCAACGACCAGGTCCGGTTCGAAGTCGCGCTGCGCACGCTCGCGCCGGGCCTCGAGATCATCGCGCCGGTGCGCGACCGCGCCTTCAAGCGCCCGGAGCAGCTCAAGTACCTCGAGGAACACAGGCTGCCGATCCCGTCGTTCGGCGCCGCCTACTCGGTCAACCGCGGCCTTTGGGGCGTCACCATTGGCGGCCAGGAGACGCTCACTTCGCAGGCCAGCATTCCGGAATCCGCCTGGGTGCTGTCCCGGCATGCCTTCACGCAGCCGCGCGCCCCGGAACGTCACCGGATCGGGTTCGACCGCGGCTCGCCGTGCTCGCTCGACGGCGAGGCGCTCGCCCCGGTGGCGGTGATCGAGCGCCTCGAGGCGCTCGGCGGGCCGTTCGGGATAGGGCGCGGAATACACCTCGGCGACACCGTGATCGGCACCAAGGGCCGGGTGGCCTTCGAGGCGCCGGCAGCCGAAATCCTCTTGAATGCCCACCGCGAACTCGAAAAGCTCGTGCTGACCGGCAAGCAGGCGCGCATCAAGGAGATGCTTGCGCAGCCCTACGGTGATCTGGTGCACGAAGGCCAGCACCTCGATCCGGCCTGCCGGGACATCGAAGCGCTGCTGACGTCCTCGCAGGCACGCGTAAGCGGCGAAGTCACCGTGCTCTTGCGGCCGGGCTCGGCGTTCGTCGAGGGCGTCGTATCCGCGTATTCCCTGATGGCCGCCTCCAAGGGCGTCTACGGCGAGTCGGCGGGCGAATGGACGCCGGCCGATGCGCTCGGCTATTCGAAGATCCTGTCGTTGCCCGGCATCTTCTACCAGCGCGCCGGAGGCGAGTCGGCATGAGCGGCATGCGCACCATCGTCGTCGACAAGATCGCCTCGATCACCCAGGCGTGCGGCCTCTCGCACGAGGTCCGTATCTCGGCAGACATCATCTGCGCGGAAGGCCACGTGCTGGTCGTCGAGGTGCTGAACAACAAGCCGAGTTACAACACCCTGGAGCTGACGAGCGGTCGGATGGCGAAGGTCTCGCGTGGCGACATCGTGGTCGGCGCATTGGGCCACCGGCGGGCGTTGTTCGGTTATTCCGGTCATATCCCCGAGAGCTTGCGGCCTGGAGACGTGATCCAGATGCTCAACATCGGCGGTGTGCTCGGGATCTGCGACTCGGCGACACCCGACAAGGGAAAGCCGTTCGACTGCCGCGTGCTCGGCGCGGTGCTCTCCTTCCCCTACCTCGGAGAGCGGATCGGCATTCCCGCCAAGGCGGGCTACAAGCCGCTCGATCAGGACGCCAAGCTCGACGCACGCGGTGTTCCGGTGGTGGCGCTCGCCGGCACCTGCATGGAGGCCGGCAAGACCGCGGCAGCGGCGGCGATCATCGCCAGAATGCGGCACCGGGGCCTCACAGTCGATGCGTTCAAGGCAACCGGTGTGTCGCTGCGCCGTGACATCCTCGCGTTCGAGGACGCGGGCGCGCGCCGCACGATGATCTTCACCGACCTCGGCGTCGTCACGACGACCGCGCAGAACGGCCCGGCGCTGACGCGCACGATGCTGAGCGAGATGGCGGCCGGTGCGCCGGACGTGATCGTGTTCGAACTCGGCGACGGTCTGCTCGGTGCCTACGGCGTCGAGGCGATCTTGCGCGACGAGGCGATCAAGTCGGCGCTGACCGCGGTCGCGCTGTCGGCGAACGACCCGGTCGCCGCCTGGGGCGGTGTCAAGCTGCTGCGCGAACGCTTCGACATAGAACCGGCCGTGGTCACGGGACCCGCGACCGACAACCAGGTCGGCGTGCAGATCATTCGCGAGACGATGGGCGTCGAGGCGTTCAACGCGATCAGCAATCCGGCCGACCTCGGCGATCACATCATCTCCCGGCTCGGCATTGCTCAGGTGCGCGAAGCCAGGACCACCGCCGAATGAGCGACGGCGCCCGCACGCCCGCGTTCGTGCTCGGCGGCACCGGCTACGTGTCCGGCGAACTGCTGCGCCTGCTCGCCGGACACCCGCGCTTCGAACTCGCCGGCATCCTCTCCGACAGCCGGGCGGGCGGCGCGATCGCCGCGGCGTTCCCGCACCTGCAGAGTGTCTACGCCGACGGGCGGTTCGTCGATCTCGAGGAACTCGAGGCGATGCTCCGGCGCGCACCGCAAGCCGCGTTGTTCAGCGCAGCGCCCCACGGCGTCGCCGCGGCAATGATCGACCGGCTGCTCGCGAGCGCGCAGAGCGCCGGGGCACGCCTGCATTGTGTCGACATTTCCGCGGATTTTCGCTACCGCAGCGCGGCGGTCTATGAGGCGGTCTACGGGCATGCGCACGGCGCGCCGGCGCGGATCGCCGACTTCACCTGCGCGCTGCCCGAACACCTGGCGACGTCGCCGACTCCGCATGTCGCCCATCCCGGCTGCTTCGCGACCGCCACACTGCTCGCCATCGCGCCCCTGCTCGGCGAAGGACTCACCGAAGGACCGCTGTTCGCGAGCGGCGTGACGGGCAGCACCGGCTCCGGCCGCAAGCCGGTCGAAGGCACCCATCACCCGCAGCGGCATGCCGACCTGTATGCGTACAACCCGCTCCGCCACCGCCATGTGCCGGAGATCATCGCCTGCGCCGAGGCCGCCACCGGGATAACCGCGGATCTACGCTTCGTGCCGCACTCCGGACCGTTCGCGCGCGGCATTCACCTGACGGTGCAGGCGCGGCTTCGCAAAGCCATGGCGGCGGCCGAGGTGCGCGCCGTGTTCGCGGCGTACTACGCGAACCGCCCCTTCGTGCGCATCGTCGACGGGCCGCCGCGCATGAAGGACGTCGTCGCGAGCAACTACGCCCATCTCGGCGTCGCCGCCGACGGCGCGAGCGTCGCGGTGATGGTGGTGGTGGACAACCTGACCAAAGGCGCCGCGGGCGGTGCCATGCAGTGGATGAACCGTCTGTTCGGCTTCGACGAGCGCGCCGGATTGCTGGCGCCGGCACCCGCCTGGACCTGAGAACCCGCATGATGACCCCAGCCGACGGCCAAACCGCAGCGCCCGTGAGCCACCTTGCGAATGTCTTCGCGCAATATCCCATCGATGTCGTGCACGGCGAGGGCGTCTGGATTCACGCGCGGGACGGCAGAAAATACCTGGATTTCTACGGTGGGCACGCCGTCGCCGGACTCGGCTACGGCCACCCGCGCTGGCTCGCGGCGCTCGAGCGGCAGGCGCGGCAGATGGCGTTCCAGACCAACGCACTACCCATGGCCATTCGCGAGCGCGCCGCCGCAAAACTGGTGAAATTCGCCGCTCTCGGTCTCGATACGGTGTTCTGGATCAACAGTGGCGCCGAGGCGAACGAGAACGCGCTGAAGATGGCCTTCAAGATCACCGGGCGCACCAAGGCCGTCGCGCTCGAACAAGGTTGGCACGGTCGCACCGCCGCCGCCGGTGCGGTGACCTGGGGCGCGCTCGAGAAGTGGTACGGCTTTGCGCGCCGGCCATTCGATGTGCGCTTCGCGCCGCGCGACAACCCGGACGCGCTCGCCGGGATCATCGATCGCGACACCGCGGCGGTCATCGTCGAGCCGGTGCAAGGCGTCGGCGGCGCCTACGACATCGGCAAGACGATGCTGCAAGCGCTGCGCCGGCGCTGCGACGAGACCGGTGCACTGCTGATCTTCGACGAGGTGCAATGCGGCATGGGGCGCAGCGGCTCGCCGTTCGCAGCCAATCACTACGGCGTGACACCCGACATGCTGACCGCCGCCAAGGCGCTCGGCAACGGCTTTCCGGTCTCGGCGCTGATGGTCTCCAAAGCCGTTGCCAAGCAGATACGCTACGACGACATGGGCACGACGTTCGGCGGCGGGCCGATGGCTTGCGCGGTCGCCGAAGCGGTGATCGACGCGATCGAGTCCGAGTCGCTGCTGTTCAACGTCCGCACGGTGTCGACCTACATCCGCGCGAACTGCCTGGTAGGGCCGGTGACCGGCGTTCAGGGTCTGGGCTTCCTGCTCGGACTGAAGACCTCGCGTCCCGCCAAGGAAGTGCAGGCCGCACTGATCGGCAAGAACATCCTGACCGGCACGAGCGGCGATGCGCATGTGCTGAGGCTGCTGCCCGCGTACATCATGACCGAAGGCCACGTCGATCAGCTCTGCGACGCCCTCGCGCAGATAAGCCCATGAGGCGATTCCTCGACCTGGCCGACCTGTCGCGCGACGAGGTGCTCGATCTGCTGGCGCTCGCACAATCGCTGCAGGACAAACCGCAGCCGAACGCGCTTGCCGGCAAGATCCTCGGCCTCGTGTTCTTCAATCCGAGCTTGCGCACCCTCGCCTCCTTCCAAGCCGGGATGTCCCGACTCGGCGGCGACTCGTTCGTCATCACCCCCGGACAGGGAACCTGGCAGCTCGAGACGCGCCTAAATGCGGTCATGAACGGCAGCTCGGCCGAGCATATCCGCGAGGGAATTCCCGTGCTCGCCTCGTATTGCGACGCCCTCGGCGTACGCGCCTTCGCGGAAGGCCGAAATTTGCAGGCGGATCTCGCCGAAACCTTGTTCGGAATGATCGACGGCCTCTGCGACAAACCGCTCGTGAACCTCGAGTCGGCGGTGAACCATCCCTGCCAGGCGCTCGCCGACTGGCGCACGCTCGATGAGTTGCGGGTGCCGCGCCGCGGCAAGTTCGTGTTGAGCTGGGCCTATCATCCCCGGCCGCTGCCGCTCGCGGTGCCCGCCGCGACACTGCACATGGCGGCGATGCGCGGCATGGAAGTCGTCGTCCTGCGGCCCGAGGGCTTCGCCTTGCCGGATGCCCTCATGGAGAAGGCGCGCCAGGCCGCCGCCGCCGCGGGCGGCGCGGTCAGCGAGACCACCGACCGTGCCGCCGCGCTCGCCGGCGCCGACGTGCTGTACGCGAAGGAATGGGGCACCACGACCTATTACGGCGATGTCGAGGCCGACGCCCGACTGCGCGCCGAGCTCGGCGATTGGTGCGTGCGCGAGCGCTGGTTCGCCGGCGCCGCGCCCGAAGCGAAACTGATGCACTGCCTGCCGGTCAGACGCAACGTCGCGGTCGCCGACGAGGTGCTCGACGGACCCCGGGCGGTGGTCAAGCGCGAAGCGTTCAATCGGCTCGTGGTGCAAATGGCCGTTCTGCACCGCATGCTTGCCTGACATCAATACGGCTGCCGAAGCGGAGTCATAGCCTCATGATCACCAGTCGACCGGATCCCTCCATCGCCGTACGCGCACTGAAGAGCGCCACCCCGTACATCAGGATGTACAAAGGCAAGGTGTTCGTCATCAAGGCGGGCGGAGCGGTATTTGCCGACCGCGAAACGACCCGCACACTGATCGAGCAGGTCGCGATCCTGCACCAGGTCGGCATCAAGACGGTGCTCGTGCATGGCGGCGGTCCGCAGCTCGACGGCATCCAAGCGGCCCTCGGCGTCGAAACCCGCATGGTCGGTGGACGCCGTGTAACCGACCAAAAGTCGATCGATGCGACCGCGATGGTGCTCAATGGCCTGATCAACACGCGGATCCTCGGCATCTGCCGTGAACTCGAGATCGAGGCGATCGGCATCAGCGGCGTGGCCGCAGGCCTGATCCGCGCCCACAAGCGCCCACCGGTGCGCCTCACCGACGGCTCGGGCGAGACGGTGGACTACGGCTTCGTCGGCGACATCGATTCGGTGGACACGACCGCGATCGGCAAGCTGCTGGACAACGGCTTGATGCCGGTCGTCAGCCCTGTGTCCGCGGACTCGCAGGGCACACTGCTCAACATCAACGCCGACACGGTCGCCGCGGCGCTCGGTGCCGGGCTCGCGGCCGAGAAACTGGTGCTCTGCACGGGCGCCGCAGGCATCCTCGAGCGCCTCGAGGATCCGAGTTCATTGATTTCCTATACCGACCTGAAGGGGTTGAAACGGCTGCGCGATCGGGGAAGCCTGAACGACGGCATGCTGCCGAAGGCTGCCGCGATCGAGAACGCCATCCGCGGTGGCGTACGGCGCGTGCACGTCATCTCCTACAAGTCAAAGGACAGCCTGCTCGCGGAGATTTTCACCAACGAGGGTACGGGTACGCTGGTGGTTGCCGACTTGAATGCGCTCAGCCAGGCTGAACAACAGGGGACGGCCACGCCCGCCTGACCGCGGACCGGCCCCGGGCAAACCCATGAGTCGACTTTGGGACAAGGGAAAGGCGCTCGACGCGCGCGTGCTCGCCTACACGGCGGGCGAGGATCACGCGTTCGACGACCGCCTGGTGCGCTACGACATCGAGGCGTCGATCGCGCACGCCGAAATGCTCGCCGCACAAGGCCTCATTGGGGCGGAGGATTTTGCCGCGATCCGCGCGGCGCTCCTCGACATCGGTGCCGAGCATGCGCGCGGAGAATGGCGGGTCAGCTTGCAAGAAGAGGATGGCCAGACGGCGATCGAAGCGCGCTTGACCGCGCGCATCGGTGCGGCCGGGGGCCGCATCCATGCGGGCCGCTCGCGCAACGACCAGGTGCTGGTCGCGTTGCGCCTGTATCTTCGCGACACCGCGCGGTCCTTGAAGGAGGCCGCGCTCGAGGTCGCCGGCGCGCTCACGGCGCTCGGCGCACGGGACGGGGCGATTCTGCTGCCCGGCTACACCCACATGCAACAGGCCATGCCGAGTTCGGTCGCCCTGTGGGCGGAGGGATTCGCCGCGGAAATACGCGACGACGCGCAAGGACTGGAACATAGTGCGCGGCGCGCCGACAAGAACCCGCTCGGTTCGGCAGCCGGCTACGGAACGCCGAACCTCGACGTGGATCGCGAAGCGACGCGCCGGCTGCTCGGCTTCGCACAGATCCACGAGCCGGTGACCGCCGTGCAGCTGTCGCGAGGCAAGGCCGAGGCGCATCTGCTGTTCGAGATCACCCTGCTGACCCAGGACCTCGGCCGTCTCGCCGCCGACTTGTGCCTTTTCTACACGCAGGAGTTCGGCTTCGTGAGCCTGCCGGAGGAGTTCACCACCGGCTCGTCGATCATGCCGCAGAAGCGCAATCCCGACGTCTTCGAGATCATGCGCGGACGCAGCGCCGTCGCGCAGGCGGCGCTCAACGAGGTGCTCGGCCTGACGCAGAAACTCGGTTCCGGGTATCACCGCGACCTGCAGTTGATCAAGCCGCCGCTGTTTCGCGCCATCGATTCGTGTGCGCAGACGCTCGACATCCTGCCAAGCGCGCTCGCCGGCGTGCGCTTCCGACCCGAACGCATCCGCCTCGATCCCTCGATCGACGCGGCCGCGCAGGCGAATGCGCTGGTTGCGACCGAAGGCATACCGTTCCGTGAGGCGTACCGGCGGGTCGCCGCAAAGCTGAACCAGACATGATCAGCCGGTGCCGCCGCGCCATGCACCTGAGTTCGATTCCACCACGAACGAGGCAAGTTACGAAGACCATGAAATTCCCAAACGACGGATCGTTGGCACGCACCGGCGTCGCACTCACGCTCCTCATCGCCCCGCTCGCGGCCCTCGCGGCGCCGGTGGCCGCGGTGCACAAACCGGTCGCGACGACGCTGAGGGCCGACCAGGCAGGCTACATCCTCGGCCTCAACTTCGGTTCCCAGATGCAACGGATCGGGATCACCCACCAAGTGTCGATCAGCGCCCTTGCCCGTGGCGTCAAGGCGGGCCTCGCCGGCAAGCAGGCCGATCCAGCGGATCAGCAACGCCTGCAGGAATTCGTGCGCCAGGTGATGCAGGCGAGCCTTGCGCGCCACGAAGCGGCCGCGCGAGCCTTCCTGGCACGCAATGGCAGGCGACCGGGCGTGAAGACGGCCGCGACGGGATTGCAATACCGCATCCTCGCGGCCGGCGATTCGAAGGCCCCACCGCCGTCGCCGACCGACATCGTCACCGTTCAATACCGCGGCCGCCTGATCGACGGCACCGAGTTCGACAGTTCCTACAAGCACGGCAAGCCGGCGTCGTTCCCGGTCGACCAGGTCATCAAGGGCTGGCAGCAAGCGCTCGCGATGATGCGGCCGGGAGCAAAATGGGAATTGTTCATTCCACCGGACCTCGCTTACGGACAAAGCCCGCGGCCCGGCATTCCGCCCGGATCCCTGCTGATCTTCGACGTCGACCTGTTGAGCGTCAAACACCCGCCGGCCGTGGGCGGCGCGGCGGCTCCGCATGCCGTTGCCCCGCCGCAGTCGCGATGATCGGATCGCGAGGCGCTCGGACTATACTCGGCGCATGAGATATCTGTGCATGGCGGCCGCCTTGGCGGCGCTGCTGAGCGGTTGCGGCCAGAGGGGTCCGCTGATCCTGCCGGGCACCCACCTGCCACGGCCGGCGCGGATACCGTCGGCTGCGCCTTCAAATCCGCGGCATCCTTGACTTCTTTTAAGGGGCGCCGATGAGCGCGCGCAAACTCGTCCTCGTCGACGGCTCCTCTTATTTGTACCGCGCGTTCCACGCCCTGCCGCCGCTCACCAATTCCCGTGGCGAGCCGACCGGCGCGGTGCTCGGCGTCGCCAACATGCTGAACAAACTCCTGAAGGATGAGGCCCCGGATCGGGTGGCGGTCGTCTTCGATGCACCGGGCCGCACGTTCCGCGATGATTTGTTCGAGCAATACAAGGCGCATCGGCCGCCGATGCCGGAGGATTTGCGTGCGCAAATTCAACCGCTGCTGAGCCTGGTGGCGGCGATGGGCTTGCCAATGCTTCAGATCCCGGGCGTCGAGGCCGACGATGTGATCGGCACGCTGGCGAGGCGGGGCGCCGCCGCCGGCTTCGCGGTGCTCATTTCGACCGGCGACAAGGACATGGCGCAGCTGGTCGCACCCGGCATCGAGCTCGTCAACACGATGAGCAACACCCGTCTCGACCGCGGGGGCGTCAAGGCGAAATTCGACGTCTTTCCGGAACAAATTGTCGATTATCTCGCCCTCGTCGGCGACAGCGCAGACAACATTCCGGGAATCTCCGGGGTCGGACCGAAGACCGCGGCCAAATGGCTGCGCCAGTTCCAGACACTCGACGCCCTCATCGAGCATGCCGCCGACATTCCGGGCAAGGTCGGCGAGAACCTGCGCGCCGAACTCGCCATTCTCACGCTCTCGCGGCGGCTGGCGACGATCGTGACCGACGTGCCACTCGAACTCGGGCCGGAGGATCTGCGCGAGTCCGCCCCGGACGTGCCCGCCCTGGGCGCGCTGTACACCAGACTCGAGCTCCGGGTGCTGTTGCGATCGCTGCCGGCGCCGGCCGCCGCGGCACAGGCGCCCGTCACCGGGACGCAGGCGCCGGCCGCCGCACCGGTCTCGACGCGACGCTACGAGATGATCACCGAACGGGCGGCGCTCGATGCCTGGCTCGGCGTACTCGAGAGGGCGCCGCTGACCGCGTTCGACACCGAGACCGACAGCCTCGATTACATGCGCGCACGCATCGTCGGTCTGTCGTTCTCGGTCGAGTCGGGCGCCGCGGCCTACGTGCCGCTGAGCCATGACTATGCGGGCGCGCCGCCGCAACTCGATCGCGACAGCGTGCTTGCGGCGCTCAAACCCTGGCTCGAGGACCCGGCACGGCCCAAGCTCGGCCATCATCTGAAATACGACCGCCACGTCTTGGCGAACCACGGCATAGCACTCGCCGGCCAGCGCTACGACTCGATGCTCGAGTCCTATGTGCTCAACAGCACCGCGAGCCGGCACGACATGGACTCGCTCGCCGCGCACTACCTCGGCATCAAGACGATCCATTACGAGGATGTCGCCGGCAGGGGCGCCAAGCAACTACGTTTCAACCAAGTCGAAGTCGCCCGTGCCACCGAATACGCGGCCGAGGACGCCGACGTCACGTGGCAGCTTCACCAGGCATTGTGGCCGCGAATCGAGGCCGAACCGACGCTGAAGGCGCTCTACGAGACGATCGAGCAGCCCTTGGTGGACGTGCTCTACCGGATGGAGCGCACCGGTGTGCTCGTGGATCGCGACCGGCTGAAGACACAGAGCACGGAGCTCGCAATCCGCATGCACGAGCTCGAGGCCGAGGTGCACGGCCAGGCGGGCGGGCCGTTCAACCTCGATTCACCGAAGCAGCTGCAGGAGATTCTCTTCGGCAAGCTCGGCATCGCGGTGATCCGCAAAACACCGACCGGACAGCCCTCGACGGCCGAGGACGTTCTCGAAGAACTCGCGGCGGAGCACGCGATGCCGCGGCTCATCCTCGAGTACCGCGGCATCGCCAAGCTCAAGTCGACGTACACCGATACCCTGCCGGAGCGGATCGAGCCGTCCACCGGGCGGATCCACACCTCCTATCACCAGGCGACCGCGGCGACCGGGCGGCTGTCCTCGTCGGATCCGAACCTGCAGAACATTCCGGTCCGCACTCCTGAGGGACGCCGGATCCGTCAGGCCTTCATCGCGCCGCCCGGTCAGGCGCTGGTGGCCGCGGACTATTCGCAGATCGAGCTGCGGATCATGGCGCACCTGTCCGGGGACGAGGCGCTGCTGCAAGCGTTCGCGCAGGACCGCGACGTGCATCGCGCCACCGCCTCGGAAGTATTCGGACTGCCTGAAGAGGCGGTCACGGCGGATCAGCGCCGCGCGGCGAAGGCAATCAATTTCGGGCTCATCTATGGCATGTCGGCCTTCGGGCTGGCACGCCAGATCGGCATCGGCCGCGCCGATGCGCAAGCCTACGTGGACCGGTACTTCGAACGCTATCCCGGCGTCAAGCGCTTCATGGACGAGACGCGCGCCAAGGCGCGCGATCGCGGCTACGTCGAGACGGTCTTCGGGCGGCGGCTCTATTTGCCCGAGATTCGCTCTCGTGATCAAGCGCGGCGCCAATACGCCGAACGCAGCGCGATCAACGCGCCGATGCAAGGCACCGCCGCCGACATCATCAAACGCGCGATGATCGACGTCGATGCCTGGATCAGGCGCGAGGCCGTGCCGGCCCGATTGATCATGCAAGTCCACGACGAACTCGTCCTGGAGGTAGACGCCGCCGCCATCGATGCGGTTGTCGGCGAATTGCGCGACCGAATGGTGCGTGGCGCCAATCTCGCTGTGCCGTTGAAGGTCGACGTCGGCATCGGCCACAATTGGGACGAGGCTCATTAGAGGCCGACGCCAAGCGCCGAAGCCAGTGTTTTTAGGCACTTAGAGCGCCCCAGAGATTTTTTTAAGGTCCTCTGGAACTTTGCCGATCTGACCCCATCTAATCCTGCGAGCGACACAATCGCTCCCCGCTCTTCTCCCTGAGCGGGAAGACCCGGTCTGTCATCCCCATGCCGGGTTGGTCTGCCCCGATGGCCGCTTTCGAGCAACCATCGGGGCCTTTTTTTACTCCTCGGCGAGCCACGCGTCCATGACGCTGCGAGCCTCCTCGATGCCGTCGCGGGCATGGGCGGAAAAAAGCTGCACCGTGACCGCCGCGTCCGCGCACGCCTCCTCGGTCTCGCGCAGCACCCGCGTCGAGTCCCGGCGGTTCAACTTGTCCGATTTGCTCAGCAGAACATGCGCACCGCGGCCTTTGGCGAGCGCCCACTCGAGCATGACAACGTCCTGTTCACCCAGTCCGCGCCGACTGTCGACGATCAACACGAGGCCGACGAGGGATTCGCGCGTATCGAAATACAGCTGCATCAGCTCGAGCCAATTTTCACGCACGGCGGCCGGCACCTTGGCAAAGCCATAACCCGGCAGGTCGACGAAGCGTCGCCCGGGGACAAGCTCGAAGAAATTGATCAGCTGGGTGCGTCCCGGCGTGCGACTGACCCGCGCCAGCCCGCTGCGTTGCGTGATCGCGTTGATCGCGGTGGATTTTCCTGCATTCGACCGGCCCGCGAACGCCACTTCACGGCCCTGATCCTCGATAAGCTGTCGAGCGCTCGCCGCACTTGTCAAGAATTTCACATTCCGATAGGTCGACATAGCCGTCCATTGCACGTAAATTATTGACCCTAGTGTACAATTTGGCGGCGAAGTCGGTTCAGCTAAGAGGGTACAGCGCGATCATGAAGCGATTTTGGATTCTTGCAGCAGCGATCAGCGGCTCAATCATCAGCGGGACGGCCTTCTCGAGCGGCAATGCACAGGTCGGCGCCACGAAAGCCGTCGTTTGCAAGGCTTGTCATGGCGCCACGGGCAACAGCCTCAATCCGCAGTGGCCGAGCCTCGCCGGACTCGGCGCCGGTTACATCACCGAACAGTTGCAAAACTTCAAGAGCGGCAAGCGTCCGAATCCGATCATGGCGGCGAACGTCGCCGCACTGACGCCACAGGACATGGAGGACCTCGGCGCGTATTTCAACAGCCTGCCCAACACCGGGCTGCAGGCCGATCCAAAGTATTGGAAGGCCGGAGAAAAACTATACCGCGGCGGTGATCGATCGAGCGGCGTGCCGGCGTGCATGGGTTGTCACGGCCCCACGGCGGCGGGCAACGAACCGGGCAAGATTCCGGCGCTGCGCGGCCAGCACGCCACCTACGTAATCAAGCAACTGCAAGACTATGCGTCGGGGGCACGCATGACCGGACCGAATAACATCATGGAGGTGATTGCCAAACGGCTCACCGCCGATGACATGCGCAACGTGGCTTCCTATGTGAAGGGGATACGCTGATGACCCGCCCGCTCCGCCTCTCATTGCTGCTCGGTCTTGGTCTGGTCCTCGCCGCGTGCGCGAAGCACCCGACGACGGGCGGCGCAAATCCAGCGGCCTCGACGGCCGCGAGCACCGCGGCATCCACGGCGATGTCGATGGGGCCGGCCGCGATCAAACAGCTCAACGAAGAGAAATCGGCGAGCGTCAGCGCGGGCAAGGGCAACACCGGCGAACACAATCCGCTGTACGCCGCGGTCGCGGCCGTCTCGGGTACCGCAAATGCCGAAACCTTGAGCGGACCGTCGATGTGGCAAGAGGGCGTCAATTACACCCGCCTCGTACCGGCGCAGCCGACCTTCGCTCCGCCCGGCAAGGTCGAGGTGATCGAGTTCTTCTGGTACGCATGCCCGCACTGCTATGCGCTCGACCCCCTCGTCCAGGCGTGGCGCAAGACCAAGGCCCCCTACATAGCGTTCTATCGTATCCCGGTCATGTGGGGACCGAGCCAACGTGCGCTCGCCCGTCTTTACTACACACTTGAAAGCCTCGGCAAGATCGATCAGTTGCACACGGCGATCTTCAATGAGATCCACGTCAACAACGATCCGCTGACCGGCAACACCGACGCCGACTCGGAGCGCATGCAGCTCGCGTTCGTCACCAAACACGGTGTTTCGGCGCAGGCGTTCCAGAACGCCTACCACTCCTTCACGGTCGAGACCGACTTGCGGCATGCCGACGAACAGATGGAGCGCTATCACATCACCGGCGTGCCGACCTTCGTGATCAACGGCAAGTACGTTGCGGACGTCGGCACGGCGGGTGGCGAACATCGCCTGATCGACCTCGTCAACGATCTGTCGGCGATCGAACACAAGCATTGATCGACGCCGCGCCTGGGTGCGCCCCATGCGCACGGAGTCCTGATGGGCAAGGGACGTATGGAGGCGTTCAGCGACGGTGTGATCGCGATCATCATCACGATCATGGTCCTCGAACTGAGAACGCCACGCGGCGCCGGGTTCGCGGCGCTTCGAGAGATCGTGCCGACGTTCTTGAGCTACGTGCTCAGCTTCATCTACGTCGGCATCTACTGGAACAATCACCACCACATGCTGCACGCGGCCAAGAGCGTCAATGGGGCGGTGCTCTGGGCCAACCTGCACCTGTTGTTCTGGTTATCCCTGATTCCGTTCGTGACCGCATGGATGGACGGCAATCACTTCGCCACGGCGCCGGTGGCGGTTTACGGCGGCGTGCTGTTGATGGCCGCGATCGCGTATTACAACCTCGCCCGCTGTCTGGCCGCGACGAACGGCCGGGATTCGCCGCTCGCGACCGCCTTCGGCCGGGACACTAAGGGGCTGATCTCGATCGCGATCTATGCGATCGGTATCGCGCTGAGTTTCGTGACCCCCCCGGCCGGACTCGCGCTGTACGTGCTCGTCGCGTGCCTCTGGTTCATACCGGACCGGCGCATCGAAACCCGCGCAAACGGCTAGCCACCGAACGCGCACCGGTTCGCAATCCGCAAGATGGCGCGCCCGGCGGGATTCGAACCCACGACCCTTGGCTTCGGAGGCCAATACTCTATCCAGCTGAGCTACGGGCGCATGCAGCGGGGCCGCGATAGTACCCGCTGAGGCTGCGGTGCGTCCACTGTGCCGCCCCGCGCGGCTAGCGCAGCGCGATGATCTCGACCCAGGTCGGGTTCTTGCCGACCGCATACTCGCCGCGCCCGATCAACTCGCCGCTCGCCGCGTCGATCAGATAAAGCGCCGCGGTATGCGACAGCTGTCCGACCGCGACCAGATGGGTCCCGGACGGGTCGATCGCGAAGGCGCGCGGCTGGCGGACCGTCGGATAGGCATCGATTCGCGCCAACCGGCCGCTCGCCTGATCGACCTCGAACGAAGTGATCATGCTGGTGGTGCGTTCAGAGACGTACAAAAACCCTGCGTCGGGGCGAAAATGGATGTCGCCCCCCCAGGGCTGACCCGCGAAACGCTCGGGCAGCAATTGAATCGTTTGCAGAGGCACACCGAGCGTGCCCGCGGCCGGGTCGAACGGGTACACGTCGACGGTGCCGTCGAGTTCGTTGATCGCGTAGACGCGGGACGCGTTCGGCGCGAACGTGAGGAATCGCGGCCCGGATTTCGCGCGCGCCCGGGTAGCGGGAGGGACGTTCGGCGTAAGCCGGCCGCTCGAGGCGTCGAAATGCGCCTGGTAGATGAGGTCGGCGCCGAGACTCGTATGCAACGCAAAGCGGTTCGACGGGTCGGTGATGATGCAATGCGCCTTCGGTTGCGTGTCGATGATTTGCGAGACGGCGCCGATGCATCCATCGACGCCGATCGGATGCACGGACACGCTGTTGCCGGCATAAGAGGCGCTCAGCAAGAAGCGGCCACTGCGATCGATCGACAGGTAGGCCGTCGTCTCGACCAGGCGCGTCACCCCGAGCGGCGCCAAGTGCCCGCTGGCCGCATCGATCGCGAACGCAAGCACGGCCGCCTCGCCCGGACCGCTCAAATGGCCCGCATACAGGAAGCGCCGGTCGGCGCTCACGGTGAGCACGATCGATCGGCCGAGTTGCACCGGACGGTGCACGGG
>JABEVI010000291.1 GCA_013044085.1 Steroidobacteraceae bacterium | reverse complement strand
GTTCAACGCCGTCGCCACCGGCAGATAGAGGGTGCGTGGCTGCCGCACCAAGGGCGTGAAGCCGAAAGCCGCATAGAAGGCTGCCGCTTGGTCGTCGATCGCGTCGGCGAAGATGGCGTGGGCGCCGATCGGCGCGGTCGCCACGGTCTTGATGGCGTCAAACAGCAGGGCTTCTCCCAGCCCTTGTCCGGCATAGTCGCTATGGCGGCCAAGCCAGCCGATCAGCACTGCCGGGACGGTCGGGTAGCGCGGCAGTTTCTTCGCCAGCGGCTCGGGAACCTCGGTCAACGGCACGTTGCTGGACGACAGCGTGTAGAAGCCCGCCACCCGGTCCGTCGCGATCTCCCTGGCGACGAAACAGGTGGCGTATTTACGCTTCACGTCCTGGGAGACGGTCTCGCGGAAATAGCTGTCGATACGGTCGTTGCCGCAGGTGAAGTCATCCCGCTTGTGCGCCTTCGCCAGCGGCTCGATGGCGAAGCGGACGTTCACCGGCGCTCGATCAGCTCGGCATGGCGCTTCGCCGCGCGAGCCAGTCGCGCGTTCGGCTGGGGCGGATTGATCAGCGCCTCGGCGAAGCGGATTTGGTCCTCACGCGCCAGGCGCATGATGTCGGCGTCCTCGACGACGCGGCGGGCGTCCTCGCCGGCGGTGGAGATGAGATAACCGGTCAGGGTCATGCCGCGCAGGCGGGCGGCGCGCTGCATCTGGTCGTAGACCTGCACGGGGACGCGCGCTTCCAGTCGGGCAGTCTCGGCTTCGATTTGGGGCTTGGGCATGGGCGACTCCTTCGGCTCCAACATATACGGCATAATGCCGTATTGATCAAGGCGGATCAAAGCCCCAGTCCGATCTGCCGCTTGCGGCTAAAGCTCCACTCGATCCCGCCGTCATCACGGCGGACGCCGCTGATATGTTGGTCGAGACGCTTCTCCAGCACGGGTTGCCAGGGCACGAGCTGGAAGCCGAGTCCGTCCTCGATCATGGCGAATCGCCCGCTGGCGAGATTGGCGACGCCCGCCAGCCGGCCGGAGACATATTCGCCGGGCCCAGACGGGCTATAGGTCAGCCCCCGCTCGGCGGCCATCTCTTTGCCGACTCGATCAATCTCCTGGCGCTCCAGCGCGGCGATCGTGCGCCGAGGGATGGAAATCAAGCCGTCCTTCACGCTGGCATGGCCCATTTCGACGAGACGCGCGGCGCGCCGGTCGAGCGCGGCGTTCACCTCCTGGCCGAAGCCCGTCCCGGCAAGGGCCAGATGGTCTTTCGCCACCAACTCACGGTCGAGCCAGGTCGCCCCGTCGCTGCCAACCTGCCGGTCGAGGTCGAGCGTGGACAGCGTGCGCATGCCGAAATCCTTGGGCCGGCCGGGGGCGTCATAGGCCATGCCTCGCTCGGCGATGTCGCCGGGAATTTTCCAATGGTCGGCGTCGATGCGCTCGACGTGCCCGGCGCGGCGCAAGGCTTCCAGCCGGCGCACATGGGAGCGAATGAAGGCGTCGGGGTCGCCGTGGCGCTGCTCAATGATGTCACGCGTTGCCTCCAGATGCAGGCTTGGCTGGTAGATGCCGCCAGTGGCCTCCGCCATGATCTGGATGTTGACATCCGCCGGCCGGGGCTCGGCCTTGGTCGGCGCCGGATCGAGCGCGACGATGTGGCCGCGTCTGATCTCGTCCAGGCGGCCGGCGTCCGCCATCTCGACATAGTGGGTGCGCCCGTCCACGCCATCGATGACGAGATGTAGCCGGTCGCCCATCTCGTCGCCGGCCAGGCGTTTGGCGAGCACGCGGCCCACGATCGGTTCGGTGATCTGCTTGCCGTGCGCCACATATTGCGCGGGGGCGCGTTCGTCGGCGAGGCCGTGGTCGGCCAATGCTCGGTGCATGGTCTTGATGATGTCGCCGCGCTCGCCCAGTTCGCGCAACGTCGGCTCGGCCTGTGCTGAGATGGACCAGCGGCCAACCTCCACCTCGGTCGCCAGCCCCATGCTCTCCAGCCTGCGGGCGCGGGCGATCAGCAGCGCCCGGTTCCGCCGCGCCGTCTCCAGCATGTCCTGGTCGGGGCGCAGATCGGCGAACCCGTGGCTGGCCTCCTGCTCGGCGATCAGCATCCGGTCGAGCCGGGTGAAGCGCTCGGCGTCCACCTCGCGCTCAAGCTGGCGGCTGACCTCCTGCTCGGTCTGCCGGCCCAGCTCCAGCGTGACGATCTCGCTGGCCCGTTCGCGGATGCCGTGGGCGATGTAGTCGCCGGCGATGTTGAGTATCTTCCCGTCGTCGGTGACACCGCGCAGCAGGATGTGGGTGTGTGGGTGGCCGGTGTTGTGGTGATCGACCGCGATCCAGTCGAGCCTGGTGCCGAGGTCCGCCTCCATCGCCTTCATCAGATCGCGGGTGGTCTCTCGCAAGTCGGCCAGCTCCACGCCTTCCTCGGCGGAGACGATGAAGCGGAACTGGTGGCGGTCGTCTCGGCCCCGGTCGAGGAAGGTGCTTCCGTCCTCGGCGTCGCGCTCGGCCGAATAGACCTGTCCCTTCTCGCCGTCGCGGTTGACGCCATCGCGCTCCAAATAGCGCAGGTGGGCGTCGATCGCCTTCGCGCTGACGAACGACCGTCCGCGCGCCGCACCGCGCTGCGGGTTGAACTTCACGATCCGCGCCTTCACCGTCACACGCCGGGCGCGGGTTCGCACGCTGCTGGCGTCCCGACTCCAGGCGCTCCGCCCCTTCAGCCCGGCGGCGGCCGTAGCACCCCGGCCTCGCGCGTTGAACCGGCCGCTTCCCTTCCCGGCCGAGCCCAGCCGATTGGGGTTGCCGCCGGCGCGGCGGATAGCCTGATGCACCTCGGCCAGGAAGGACTTCGGGCGCGGCCGGACGGCGCGCGTGGTGCGCCCGCCAGCCCGGTCGCGGACCCGGCCGGGGCGGATGCGGAAATGGTCTTCGTCGGTCGCCATGATGCGACGATTGGAAGATCAAACGGCCGATGCAAGGTCGAAAATGATGGCGTAGCAATGTGGCGTAGAAATACTTGCCATGGCGTAGAAGCGGCGGAACCGCGCACGACGCACGTTGCGGGCGCCACCCACAATGCCATTGAAAACATTGCATAGATTGACTTCTCCGCCGCCGCCGCACCTCGCGCCTTCAGCGGCAAGCCGCCAAAAAACAATGTGCAGACAAACACTTAGGAACGAAGTTCCGGCAGCGAGGCAACTCGCTTTATCTTGCCCTCTTATTCGCTCTCTTCTTCGCGGCTCATATCAAACTCAGACGACACCCATGCCGTCGAATCAAAGCCGCAAATGCGCCGTTGCTGAAAAGAGCTATTTCGTCCTAAATGGACGCATGGATCGCCACAGGAATCGGCCATGAAGACCATGTCAGCGCGTGAGGCGAAGAACGCCTTTGGGCTGATGATCGACACCGCGCGTGCAGGCCCTGTGCTGATCGAAAAGCACGGGCGCGGCGTAGTGGTGGTGGTCGCGGTGGAGGAATACGAGCGGCTGACCGGCAAGCCGACGGCGGATCGGCGGACGACAAACAACGAAAAGAAAAGTTGAATGCACACCATGAGTTGGCGCAATCGGAACGATAATCTGCGGCCAGTCGTACGGCTGCAAGGCCGCTTTCTGGACGACGCGCCTGCGCTGCCGTCGGCCGACCCAGCGACAGAAAACGGGTGGGTTGGGGCATGAACATCACCTTTCTCGAAAGCTTTGCCGATGCGCTGAAAGCGAAGTTTTCGCTTCCTGGCTCAGCGTCTCCTGAAGATCAACTGAAGCCAGTTGTCGCCGATCTTCTCAAGTCTGCGGGCACGGACTACGGGCTAACCGTCGACACCCGAACGGAGACGCATCTGTCTGACCACAAGGTGCGCCCGGATATTGCGGTCTATGTTGGAGGACTAATCTGCGGATACGTCGAGCTAAAGGCTCCCGGCCTTGGCGCTGACGCGCCAAAGCTGAAAGGCGAGCATAACAAAAAGCAATGGGAAAAGCTGAAGGGCCTCCCCAACCTTATCTACACGGATGGAAGGGAATGGGCGCTCTATCGAGGGGGCGAGCGTCCTGACGGCCAGCCCATCGTGCGCTTTCACGACGATCCCACCGACAAGGGCAAGGCCGCCACGACCAAGGCTGACGCCGAGGGTCTCGATCGACTATTTCGCGACTTTCTCGGCTGGCAGCCAAGCGTACCGCATAACCCGTCCGGGCTTGCCAGTTACCTCGCCCCTCTTAGCCGCTTCCTGCGGTCGGAGGTTGAAAACGCGCTTGCTCAGTCCACTTCCGCGGTCACGCTTCTCGCCAACGAGTGGCGGCAGTTCTTCTTTCCCGACGCCGACAACGCGAAGTTCGCGGACGCGTATGCCCAAACAGTCACCTACGCCATGCTTCTCGCCCGTTTAGCAGGGGCGGCTAAACTGGATCCGGCCGCCGCCGCCAAGACACTCGACAAAAATAATGGTCTTCTGGCTCGCACGCTGGAACTCCTCGGGCAGGCAGAAGCCCGTAAAGAATTATCGGTCGGCTTCGAAATGCTTCAACGCTCGCTTGAAGCGCTGGACCCGCATGATTTCTTGAAGTCGAAGCCCGACCTCTGGCTCTATTTCTACGAAGACTTTCTTGCCGCCTATGATCCTAAGCTTCGCAAGGATTACGGGGTCTATTACACCCCACGAGAAGTTGTGGAGTTACAGGTTCGGCTTGCAAGCGAACTCCTGGAAAAGCGCTTCGGTAAGAAACTCGGCTTCGCCGACGACGGGGTCGTATTCCTCGACCCCGCTGTAGGCACCGGCACATATCCGGTAGCCGCCGTCAAGAACGGGCTTGAAAGGGTCGCCAAACGTTCAGGCAAACCTGCGGTGCCAGCGCGCGCTCGGCAGATGGCTGAAAACATGTACGGATTTGAGGTGCTGGTCGGCCCTTATGCTGTCGCTCATCTGCGGCTGACGCAGGCATTGGAAGGCGCGATCAACAACTCGAAGGCGCCTGGCGAGCCCGAGGAAAGGCTGGGCAAGCGCCTGAATATCTATTTGGCCGACACATTGGAAAGCCCAAACTCGGCGCCGCCCGGCGGTCTTGACCTCACTCATAGGGCGTTGACGCAAGAACACGAAGCAGCGCGGAAGGTGAAGAATGGAGGCGATATTTTAGTCTGTCTCGGCAACCCGCCATACGACCGCCAGACCATAGAAGAAGGAGATACCACGACCCAGCGCAAGGGCGGCTGGGTGCGTTTCGGTGATCAGTTGAAGGGTGGCGCGAAGCAGGAGGATCAAGGCGTCCGAGCGATTTTCAGGGATTTCACCGACCCCGCGACGAAGGCCGGGGCGGGGGTTCATCTCAAAAATCTGTACAACGATTATATCTATTTCTGGCGCTGGGCTCTCTGGCGGCTCTTTGAGCAACAGAAATGCGGCGGAATTGTCACCTTCATTACCGCTTCCAGTTACCTTGCAGGACCGGGGTTTGTCGGTGTTCGCGAATTCATGCGCCGAACCTTCGATGATCTCTGGATCATCGACCTCGGGGGGGACAATCTCGGTACTCGCAAGACGCCAAACGTGTTCAATATCCAAACGCCTGTCGCCATCGCCATTGGCGTGCGCGGGCCTAATCCATCCCCCGATACGCCGGCCGAGGTCCGCTACGCCAAGATCGAAGGGGCCACGCGAGAGGACAAACTAGCCAACTTGGAAGATGTCGCTGCCTTCGGTGGGATCGCTTGGCGCGACTGCCCGAGCGATTGGCATAAGCCGTTTCTGCCGGTTGGGCAGGGCGATTTTGCTGCGTGGCCAAGTATCGAGGCTCTGTTTCCACTTTCCTTGAATGGCGCACAATTCAAGAGACACTGGCCAATGGGTGAGACGGTTGAGTTGCTGAAGGCGCGCTGGGACCGATTGATCAATTCGAAGCAGGCCGATCGCAAAAAGCTGTTCCGGGAAACTGGCGGTTGGAAGATCACCAAGGTCGTCACAGATGAACTGCCGGGTAAAGGGCAACCTTCAATCTATAGCGTTGACAAAACGACAGAAATGCCTGTGGCAGTTCCTTTTTCATATCGTTCTTTTGATAGACATTTCGCCCTATATGATTTTCGATTAGGTGATCGCTTGCGTCCGCCTCTCTGGCGCCTGCACAGCGAAAAGCAAACCTATTTCACGTCCCTGTTGTCCAATCCGCTTGGGTTTGGCCAGGCACTTGTCGCCTGTTCTGCCATCCCGGACCTGCATCACTTCAGAGGCTCGTTCGGTGGCAAGGACGTGATCCCCCTCTACAGGGACGCCGCCGGAACCGAACCGAACGTCACAGCTGGGTTGCTGGACGCGCTCGGCAAGGAATACGCTACGACTCCGTCGGCAGAGGACCTCGCGGCTTATGTCTATGCAGTCCTTGCCGGCCAATGCTACACGCGCCGCTTTTGGAACGAGCTTGAAACGCCTGGGCCGCATGTGCCGCTCACGAAGGACGGTGCAACCTTTGCCGAGGTCGCCAAACTCGGCCGCAAGCTTATCTGGCTGCACACCTACGCTGAGCGCTTCCGCGGGGACGGCCGCAGCGAGGACGTACCGCAGGGCAAGGCGACAACGGTCAAGGGTGTTTCGTCAGAACAGGCGCACTATCCCACTGAATACGGCTTCGACGCCACCAAACAGGAAATTTCCGTCGGCGATGGCCGTTTCGGGCCAGTGGCGTCTGAGGTTTGGGAGTTTGAGGTTTCGGGCCTCAAGGTCGTGCAGTCTTGGCTCGGCTATCGGATGAAAAAGCGGGCCGGCAAAAAATCTTCACCGCTCGACGATATCCGCCCAGAACGCTGGACCGCACGGATGAGCGATGAATTTCTAGAATTGCTATGGGTTCTCGAATCGACGCTTGCGATGGAGCCAGACCTGGAAAAGGCACTCGACAAGGCCGTAGCCGGGCCCTGTTTCACTGCCGCCGAACTACCGACACCAAAGCCGGAGGAGCGCAAGGCTCCAGGATCGGTCGGCGCAAAGGGAGCGCTTCTGGATTTGATGGGGGTCGAGGATGACGACAGCGACGATGGCACTGACGATGACGAGGAGTGACCCTGTCCGGTACGTTGCGGGCCTGAAGGCGGCGGGACTGACAAACGCTAAGGTCCGTCATAGGGCCATGGCGAAAACGTAGTGATCATCGCTATCGGGCGTGGCCCGCCACCGGATCAGCACGCCGAACGCCGGGCTGCGCCGATTTTACCGCCGCGACCGCAACCAAAGTGCGGCGCAAATCGCACCCTCGGCG
>JABEVI010000077.1 GCA_013044085.1 Steroidobacteraceae bacterium | reverse complement strand
CGCTAACTCGTGATATTCACTAGGCGCGCGGCGCGTAGCGCCGGAAACAACCCTCCGACGAAGCCGATCGCCAGCGCCCATTTCAGTCCGGCGACCAGCAGCGCAGGCGTGATTCGGAACTGGAACACGACCTGACTGAAGTTGGCGCCGAGCGTGGACACGGTGTAATTGTCGAAGATCAGCCAAGCGATCAACCCGCCGAGCACGCCGCCCAGCGCCGCCAGCAGCATGGTTTCCAGCAGCACCGAAATCACCACCGGCAAGCCGGTGAAGCCGATCGCGCGCAACGTGGCGATCTCGCGCGTACGCGCCGCGACCGCGGCGTACATGGTGTTGAGCGCGCCGAAGATCGCGCCGATGGCCATGATCGCCGCCACGGTGATGCCGACCACGCGGATCACCTTGGTCAGGCCGGCCGATTGTTTGGCGTAGTAGGCGCGGGTGGTCTCGACGTCGACCTTGAGCTGCGGGTTGCTGAGCAGCGCAGCCTTGAAGCGGGCGAAATCCGCCGGACTCCCAAGACGCACGCTGACCGACTGGAAACCGTTGCGGCGATAGGCCGACGCCACGGTCTCGGCGTCGCCCCACAGTTCCGAATCATGGGCGTCACCCGCGTCGAATTCGCCGACCACCGTCCACGGCTGGCGTCCGAGCAGCACCTTGCTGCCGATGCCGAGTCCGGCAAACTGCGTTTCCGCGCCCTTGCCCACCACCAGCTCGCGCAAACCGGGCGTGAAACGCCTGCCCTTGATCATTCGCAGGTGCGGATGCAGAGCCCAAGCCTCGGGGCCGACACCGCGCAACTGCACATTGGCCGTGGTGCCGGTGCTCTTCTTCGGCAGGTTGATGATCACCACCAGCTCCGGCGAGGCGATCGGGTTGTCTTGCGCGTCTTTGGCAATGCCAGGCGCCCGCGCGATCAGAATCGAGCTGGCGCGATCGATGCCGGACGAGAGCTCGTTGTAGGAACCGGCGCGCAGAACGATCGCCGAGTCGTTGCTGCCGGTGGCCTTGAGCGTGGCCTCGAAGCCGCTTGCCATCGCCAGCAGCACCACCAGCACGCCGACCACACCGGCAATCCCGACCAGGATGACCGAGGACGAACCCAACCGCTGCGGCAAGGTGCTGATGCCGACGCGCGTTACCTGCAGCGCCTGACGGCCGCGTCGCGTCACCAGCAATGCCACGCCCAGCAGGACCAGGAGCGCCAGCAACACGGCAGAGGGCAGCATGATCCAGGCGACCAGCACGATGCCGAGCAGGACGATGGTCAGCAGGCCGGTGAGAAATCGCATGTGGTCTCCTCAGCGCCCAGCGAGTGCGTCGACGATGTTCAGGCGCATGCCGCGCATCGCCGGCAGCGCACCGACCACCAGTCCGACCGCCAGCATCAGCGTGATGCCCATAACCCAGGTGGTCACGCCGACCGGCGGCAGCACGATCTGCCCGCCCGCCGCGGCGTTGACCGCCGGCAGCGACAGCGCGGCGAGTCCCAGGCCGAGCACCCCACCGACCACGACCAGCAGTTCCGACTCGGCCAGCACCAGAAGCAGCACCGCGCGGTTCGAGAAACCCACGGTCTTCAGCACCGCGAGTTCTGGGATGCGTTCGCGCACCGCCTGCGCCATGGTGTTGCCGGTCAACAGCAGCAAGGTGAAGAACACCGCCGCCATGATGCCGCCGACGATCAGGCCAATATCGCCGATCTGTTTGGCGAAGGCGAGCTGGAAGGCATGGGTGGTCTCGGTCTTGGTCTCATGGCCGGAGTTCTGCGACAGCCGGTCGATGGCCTGTGCGATGTGGTCGGACTGCGCCGGGTCGGCGACCTTCACGATGTACCAGCCGACCTGGTTGCGTGTGTAGGCATTGCCCTCATTGAAGTATTTCCAGTGGAACAGGAACGTCTGCTCGATCGCTTTCAGCTTCGGATTCTTCGCCTTGAAAATTCCGACGATCTGGAAGCTCCAGGTATTGCTGCCGTCGCGCCGCGGGAAGATCGAACCGATCAGCGGCACCTGCTGACCCAGCCTCCAACCGTAGTGCCGCGCCAGCGCCGCGCCCACCACGGCGCCGTCGCGGGTGTCGGCGAAGGCCTTGCGTTGCGCGGCGGGCAACGCGAACCTGTCGCGGTAGACGTGCAAATAATTCGCACTCACCGCCAAGTTGGGAAAGAAGTTCTTCGGATCCTGATAAGTGCCGCCAAACCAATTGGCGTAGGCCACCTCTTTCACCCCAGACACGGCCTGGATCCGGGTAAGCTGCGACAGCGGCAGCGGCTCGATGATCGACAGCTTGGAGCTGACGATCAGGCGCCCCGAACCGGCCAATTGATCGCCGGCGTTGAAGGCCGCGCGCACGGTGTCGAGCATGCCGAACAGCAGGAACGCCGCCACCACCGACAACAGGGTGAACACGGTGCGTGTCTTTCGCCGCAACAGCGCGGCCCAGACAAGATGCAGGTATTTCATCAGTGCGCCGTGACCGTAGGTTCCACCAGCTCACCCTTGTCCAGATGCAAGGTGTGCGTGGCGAACTCGGCTGCCTTCGGATCGTGTGTCACCAGAACGATGGTCTTGCCGTGTTCGCGGTTGAGCTGCCGCAACAGGCTCAGCACTTCATCGGCGGACTGCCGGTCCAGATCGCCGGTGGGCTCGTCGCAGACCAGCAAGGCTGGATCGGAAACGATCGCGCGCGCGATCGCCACGCGCTGCTGCTGGCCGCCGGATAGCTCGCCCGGTTTGTGGTTGGCGCGATCCGCAAGCCCCACGAGTTGCAGCGCAATGGAGGCGTTCTTGCGCCGTTGCGCCGCCGACAGCCGTGTCAGCAACAGCGGCAGCTCGACGTTCTTCTGCGCGCTCAGCATCGGCAGCAAGTTGTAGAACTGGAACACGAAGCCGACATGACTGGCCCGCCAGCGTGCCAGTGCACCGGAGCCGAGCTGATCGATGCGCTGACCACCGACCGTGATGCTGCCGGCGCTCGGCGTGTCGAGCCCGCCAATCAGGTTGAGCAGAGTTGTCTTGCCGGAACCCGAAGGCCCCATCAGGGCCAGAAAGTCCCCGGCGGCGATATCAATCCCTACGTTGTGGAGCACCTCGACCTTCTGCTTGCCGCGTACATAGGTCTTGGCTACGCCGCGAATCTCGATCAATGCCGTCATGCGCGCATCCTCAGTCATTATCGCCGCCGGAGTGCACGCGCGAGCCGTTCTTCAGATCGGCAGGCGGCTTGACGATCACGCGCTCACCGACCCTCAGACCCTTTACTATCAGACGCAGATCGCCGTAGCCCGGCCCCGCCGTCACCGGGGTCAACCGCGCGCGTCCACCCGCGACCACGAACACCGCGTCACTGCCGCCATGCCGCACCAACGCGGTCGCCGGCACCAGCGCGCCCCTCGGCGGTGCGGTGCCGGCCTTGGGCGAGCGTTCGAGGAAGCTCACCCGCACGCCCATGTTCGGCAGGATGCGCGGGTCCTTCGACTCGAGCGCGACGCGCACCTTCACCGTGGCCTTGCTCTTGTCGGCCGTCGGCACGATGGCTATGACGTGCGCGCGAATTCTCCAGTCAGGATAGGCGTCGAGCACGGCTTCGGCGGGCTGGTCGGGACGGATGCGTGCGATATAGGCCTCATTGACGTCAACGTCGACTTCGAGCGAATTCATGTCGACGATCGTGCCGATGCCGGTCCGGGTGAATCCGCCGCCGGCCGACAGCGGCGAGATGATCTCGCCGACCTGGGCGTCCTTGGTCGTGACCACGCCGCCGAACGGCGCGCGCACGACGGTGTAGTTGAAATTGACCCGCGCCTGTTGGGCTGCGGCATCGGCGGCGGCAGCCTGGCTTTGCTGGGCCACGAGCTGCGCGCTCGCGCTCGCTACCAGCGTGCGGGTCTGCTCCGCCACCTGCCTGGATACGAGGCCTTGCGCCGCAAGCGACTGGTCGCGCGCCGCATCGCGCCGATCCTGTACGAGCTGCGCTCGATATTGAGCCACCAGCGCGTGCGCCGCCGCGGCCTGTGCAATGGCGGCATCCAGTGCCGCCTTGTAACCGCGGTCGTCCAGTCGCGCCAACACCTGGTTGCGCTTCACATGATCGCCCTCTTCGATCAGCACCGCGGTCAGGGTTCCCGTGATCTGCGCCGAGACAGTGGCCTGGCGTCTCGCGGTCACGTAACCGGTCGCCTGCAGCACGGCTCCCACATTGCCGCCGGCAGCGGCCGCCTCGGCTGTCGCCGTCCGCACCGTGATGACGCGATGCGCGAACATCAGCCAGGCGGCGCCGGCGAGCAGCACCACCAATACCGTCACACCGATCCAAATCCAGAGGCGTCTGTCACCACCGCCGTCGTCGCGCTGGTCGCGATCGATCTTCAGTGCATTCAAAAGGTCAGCCTCGCTCACGGCTGCTCCGGCACGGGCACCAACAGCAGCGCGGACATTTGTTTGAGATCTTCAGGACCCAGGATGCCGGCGGCCTGCTTCAGACGCAGCAACCCAGTCAAGTACCCGGATCGACTCTGCGCGTAAGCGGTCTGCGCCGCGACCAGGTTTTGGCGCGCCAGCGTCACGTCGACGATCGTGCGGGTGCCGATCCGCATGCCGGCCTCCATGAAATGCAGCGAAGTCTGGTTCGATTTGACCGACTGGCGCAACGCCCTGACCTGCGAGATGCTCGTGAGCACGCCGAGATAGTCCGTGCGCACATTCTGCTCCGTCTG
>JABEVI010000011.1 GCA_013044085.1 Steroidobacteraceae bacterium | reverse complement strand
GCGATCCCTCGCGGGGTGCGCCCCGGCACGCTCAGCCGCACTTCGAATCCCCGCAGTTCAAGCACGTATTGCAGCCGTCCATCATGACGAGCGCCACGACGTTGCACTTCGTACACAGCTGCGCCCCTTCCGGGAACAGCGACTTGGAGAAGGCGTCGGTCTGCTTCGTGCGTGCCTCGAACTCGGCCCGCTTCTCCTGCACGAGCTTGCGCTGGTGCTCGTCGAGATCGGGCTTCTTCAACATGCCGATCGACTGCAGGTGCCGTTCGATCACGTAGCCGAGTTCGGCGATGGTCGACGGCATGTATTTGCCGCCGGGCTGCCAATAGCCGCCGCGCGGATCGAACACCGCCTTCAGTTCCTCCACGAGGAAGGTCGTGTCGCCGCCCTTGCGAAACACCGCCGAGATCACCCGGGTCAGGGCCACGATCCACTGGAAATGATCGAGGTTCTTCGAATTGATGAACACCTCGAACGGCCGCCGCTGCTCGTGTGCGGTACCCTCGTTGAGCACGATGTCGTTGATCGTCACGTACATCGCGTGGTCGGATACCGGCGTCTTGATCTTGTACGTCGAGCCGATCAGCACCTCGGGCCGCTCGAGCTTCTCGTGCATCCAGATCACGTTGTCCGCGGGCTTCGCGGCCGGCGGCGGCGCCGGCAGCGGCGCCTCCTCGGTCGCGGGCTTGCGGACCCGGTACTTGGTGATCTTCTTGTCGATCTTGATGGGCGGCATCTCAGAACTTCCCATAGTAGCCTTCCTTGATCGCGTCGAAGAGATTGGCGGCGGTGTGGCGCTCGCCGTCGTATTCGATTTCCTGGTCGCCGCGCGCCTCGATTTCCGTGCCGTCTTCGAGCGTGAAAACGTAGGTCGTGCTCTTCAGGTCCTCCTCCTTGACGAGCACGCCCTGGAAGGCCTCGGGATTGAAACGGAACGTGGTGCAGCCCTTCAGCCCCTGCTCGTGGGCGTACAGGTAGATATCCTTGAAATCCTCGTACTTGTAGTCGGTCGGGACGTTCGCGGTCTTCGATATCGACGAATCGATCCACAGCTGCGCCGCGGCCTGGATGTCCACGTGCTCACGCGGACCGATGTCGTCGGCGCAAAGAAAATACTCCGGAAGCCGCTCCGCCGGACTCTGGGAATCGGGCATCGCGCGCGGATTGACGAGTTCGCGATAGGCCAGCAATTCGAACGAGAACACGTCGATTTTTTCCTTCGACTTCTTGCCGACGCGAATCACGTTGCGAAAATAGTGATGCGCGAACGACGGTTCGATGCCGTTGGAGGCGTTGTTCGCGAGGGACAGGGATATCGTGCCGGTCGGCGCAATCGAGGTGTGATGCGTGAAACGGGCGCCGACCTCGGCAAGTTCGTCGACCAGCTCCGGCGCCGCCTCCGCGATGCGCTGCATGTAGCGGCTGTAACGCGCGTGCAGCACCCGTCCGGGTGCGCGGGCGCCGACGCGCCAGCCGTCGCGGACCATCTCGGGGCGCCTGCGCAGCATCTCCGGCGTGACCGTGAACTCCTCGGTCATGATCGGCGCCGGTCCTTTCTCGCGCGCCAGCTCGAGCGCGGCCTCCCAACCCGCGACCGCCATCTCGCGCGAAACGTTTTGCGTGAAGGCGACGGACTTTCGCGAGCCGTATTTCATGCACAACATCGTGATTGCCGAACCAAGCCCGAGGAAGCCCATGCCGTGGCGACGCTTGCGCAGGATCTCGTCGCGCTGAGGGGCGAGCGGCAGGCCGTTGATCTCGACCACATTGTCGAGCATGCGGGTGAAGATCTTGACGACCTTGCGGTAGGTCTCCCAGTCGAAACGGGCGTTGTCCGTGAACGGATCGAGCACGAACTTGGTGAGGTTCACCGAACCGAGCAGGCAGGAACCGTATGGTGGCAGCGGCTGTTCACCGCACGGATTGGTCGCACGGATGTTCTCGACCCACCAATTGTTGTTCATCTCGTTGACCCGGTCGATCAAGATGAATCCCGGTTCCGCGAAGTCGTAGGTCGACGACATGATCAGATCCCAGACGCGGCGCGCCGGCAGCGTCTTGTAGATCCGGCAGGCGACCAGACCGGCTTCGTTGGTGACGTAGCCGCCCGTGTACGGCCAATCGCGCCAGACGAACTTCGAAGGATCGGCGATGTCCGGACGGTCGGCCTCGTATTCACGCTCGCTGAGCGGAAACGCGAGCTTCCACTCGCCATCGCTGTTGACGGCCTGCATGAATTCGTCGGTGATCAGCAGCGACAGGTTGAATTGGCGCAGGCGCCCGTTCTCGCGCTTGGCGCGGATGAATTCGAGCACGTCGGGGTGCCCTATGTCGAAGGTGCCCATCTGCGCGCCGCGCCGCCCGCCGGCCGAGGACACGGTGAAACACATCTTGTCGTAGATATCCATGAACGACAGCGGGCCCGAGGTGTACGCGCCGGCGCCGGATACGTACGCGCCTCGCGGACGCAGCGTCGAGAACTCATAGCCGATGCCACAACCGGCCTTCAAGGTCAGGCCCGCCTCGTGCACCTTGTTGAGAATGTCGTCCATCGAATCGCGAATCGTCCCGGACACGGTGCAGTTGATCGTCGAGGTGGCGGGCTTGTGCTCCAGTGAGCCGGCATTGGAGGTCACCCGACCGGCGGGTATCGCTCCGCGGCGCAACGCCCAGAGGAAGGATTCGTACCACTGCTCGCGCAGTTCTTCCGTCGCCTCCACGCCCGCGAGGGCGCGGGCGACGCGCTTGTAGGTATCGTCCATAGACCCGTCGATGGGCGAACCGTCCTTGGCGGTGAGACGGTATTTCTTGTCCCAAATATCGAGCGAGGCTTCTTGGAAGGGAATACCGCCGACTTCTTTGACTTGTATCTTCACCAGCGTATTCATGGGTTTGACCGTTTGCTCCCTGAGGATAATCGAGCGCCCCCAACCGCGAAGACCGGCGCCAACGGGCCGAACACTAGATCTTGTGATTGGGGGTGGAAGGTTAAGCCTCGGCGCCAAGCATCGTCAAGCGCTGTTTTCGCCAAAAAAT
>JABEVI010000290.1 GCA_013044085.1 Steroidobacteraceae bacterium | reverse complement strand
TCGGCCGGGTTCACCTTGGCATACACCGGCGGCGCCGGCAGACCCGCGGGCAGGAAGCTGCCGGAGGAATTGATCGCCTCCTGCACGTTCTGCTCGGCGACATCGAGGCTGAGCGCGAGGTTGAACTGCAGCGTGATCTGCGAGGCCCCGCCGGAACTCGTCGAGGTCATCTGGGTGAGTCCGGGAATCTCGCCGAGCTGCACCTCGAGCGGTGCGGTCACGGTGTCGGCCATCACCTGGGGGCTCGCGCCCGGATAGAAGGTCTGCACCTGGATCGTCGGGTAGTCGACGTCGGGTAGCGCGGAGACCGGCAGGAAGCGGATCGCGATCAGGCCGAGCAGCACGAGCGCGATCATCAGCAGCGAGGTCGCCACCGGCCGCAGCACGAACAGTCGGGAGATGTTCATCCGGCGCAGGTCCGCCGCTTGCTGGGCATCAGCGGGCTGCGGAAGCGCGCGCGATGCGGATGTGCGCGCCCGCGCTCAGCCGGTCGGTGCCGTCGATGACCACGGTGTCGCCGGGCGCGAGGCCGGCGAGAATCGCGGTCTCGCGGCCGTTGCCCGGCCCCGGAGTGACTTTGCGCACGGACACCGTGTGGTTCGCGCCGACGAGGTAGACGTAATCGCCGGGCGCGCCGTTCAGCACCGCGGAGGTCGGTACCAGCAGGGCGTTCTTCAAGGTGTCGACATGCAGCCGGACGTTGACGAATTCGTTCGGGAAAAGCGCCTCGTCGGTGTTCGCGAAGCTCGCGCGCAACGGCACCGTGCCGGTGCTCGTGTTCATCTGGTTGCCGATCGCGTACAGCCGGCCGTTGGCGAGCGTGCGGCTGTTGTCGCTGCTCAGGGCGGTGACCGGCAGTTTCGCGCCCGCCTTGAAGCGCTCGATGACCTTGCCGAGGTCGGACTGCGCGACGTTGAACACCACGGTCATCGGCCGCATCGTCGTGATCACGACGATGCCGGGGGAGCTTGCCGCCGTGACATAGTTGCCGGGGTCGACGAGGCGAAGCCCGACGCGTCCGGCGACCGGCGCCGTGATGTGCGTGTACTGCAGGTCCAGCCGGTACTGCGCGATGCTCGCCAGGTCGGCGCGCACCTGGGCCTGTTGTTGCCGGACGGAGAACTGCTGATCGACCACGGTCTGTTCGGCGATCGCGTGTTGCGCGTGCAGCCGCTGGTAACGGGCGAGATCCGAGCGGCCCTGGCCGAGCACCGCCTGATCCTTGCCGAGCTGCGCCTCGGCCTGACTGAGGCCGATCTGATACTGACGCGGGTCGATCTGCGCGAGGAATTGGCCGCGGCGCACCTCTTGACCCTCCCGGTAGCCGACCCGGGTCAGATAGCCGCTCAATTGCGGCAGAACGGTGACCGTCGCGACCGGGGTGACGGTGCCGAGTTCGTCGAGGATCTCGGGCATGTTGCCGCGAACGGCGCGCGCGACCGTGACCATCTGCGGCGCCATCCTCGGGTGCGCCGGCTTGTGCGCGACCAGACGGATGGCCAGGATAAGCAGCAGCAAGGCGCCGACGAGCGCGAAAATCCACCGCTTGCGCCGCTCGTGAGCGGGCGTCTTCATCACATCAGCGTCCGTCATGCGCTCTCCGCAGGGTTGCGGGCGAGATCATGAAGGATCGTGGCAGGGCTCGCCACGGATTCCGCGCCAAGAATTGTCAAGCGGCGCGGCCCGCCGGCACCCCGGCCGCACTTTACTCGAGGCTCGAGAACGGCTACTATGATCGGCTGTTTTCCCTTTTTAAATCAGACTATTACGCATGAAAATCACCATCTTCGGTTCCGGCTATGTCGGCCTCGTCACGGGTGCCTGCCTCGCCGACGCGGGCAACCACGTCATCTGTGTCGATGTCGATGCGCGCAAGATCGCGATGCTCAACGACGGCCAGATCCCGATCCACGAGCCCGGGCTCGACGCTGTCGTGCGGCGCAACGTCGCCTCCGGCCGCCTGCGTTTCACGCTCGATGCCGCCGAGGGCGTCGCCCACGGCTTGTTCCAGTTGATCGCGGTCGGCACGCCACCGGATGAGGACGGCTCGGCCGACCTGCGCCACGTGCTCGCCGTGGCGCGCACCATCGGCGATCTGATGAGCGAGTACAAGGTGGTGATCACGAAGTCGACGGTGCCCGTCGGCACCGCCGACAAGGTCCGTGACGCGGTCCGGGACGCCTTGCGCCGCCGCGGTGCGACGCATGACTACGACACGGTCTCGAACCCGGAATTCTTGAAAGAAGGCGCCGCCATCGTCGACTTCATGAAACCGGACCGCGTCGTCGTCGGCGTCGACAGCGCCCGTGCCGCCGAATTGATGCGGGCGCTCTACGAGCCGTTCACGCGCAACCACGACCGCATGATCGTGATGGACATCCGCTCGGCGGAATTGACCAAGTACGCGGCCAACGCGATGCTCGCGACCAAGATCAGCTTCATGAACGAACTGGCGAACCTCGCCGAGCGCTTCGGCGCCGATATCGAGCAGGTGCGCCTCGGCATCGGTTCGGATCCGCGGATCGGCTACTCGTTCATCTATCCGGGGGCCGGCTATGGCGGCTCGTGCTTTCCGAAGGACGTCAAGGCGCTCGCGCATTCGGCGGCCGAGGCCGGCTATGACGCCGAGATCCTCGGCGCGGTCGAGGCGGTCAACGCCCGCCAGAAGCGGCGCCTGTTCGAGAAGGTCCGCGCGCACTTCGGTGAGCTTGCGGGGCGCACCTTCGCGCTCTGGGGCCTCGCCTTCAAGCCGAACACCGATGACATGCGCGAGGCGGCGAGCCGCGTGCTGATCGAGTTGCTGTGGGAATCCGGCGCG
>JABEVI010000010.1 GCA_013044085.1 Steroidobacteraceae bacterium | reverse complement strand
GGCGTGCGCGGCGTAACATTGTCCTCGTACGCGTGCAATCGAGCTGTGAGCGTCCTTAGCTGCTCACGTAGCGCACCTATATCGCGGTGCTGTCGGAAGACGACGTCGCTGACCTCCGCGATCGCTCGCTCCAGAAAGGCGATCTTGGTTTCAATGCGTTCGATCGGGTCGGCGTCCACGGCGGGAGGTTCTCCGTCTGAGGTCTGCGGTCGGGGCGCATTCTAACCCAATTGCCCAGCCGGGCCTCGGCCGCCGCCGGGTCAGCCTTTCAGCGGTTTGATTCTTCGACCGACACCGCCTGTGGCACATCACAATAAACCCGGCTACCACCGTTTTCACCGAGTCCGATGAACAGGCGACCTCCGATCGAACGAGCCCGGAACCGCATCGTGCGCATGCCGAGCCCTTTGCCGAGCTGGGCATCGGGCGCCAGCCCGCGGCCATTGTCGATAATCGAGAGCTGGACGCGCTCAGCGTTGCAGCTGAGTTCGATCTCGACCACGGTACCGCCCGCATGTTTGAGGGCGTTCTGCACCGATTCCTGCGCAATTCGGAACAAATGACTCCGCACATCGAGCGCAATCGACAACGGCGCTTGTAGGCGCGCCTGGAAGCGCACCGACGTGCCGCTCAGTGAGCTGCGCCGCGCAAGCGCTTCGAGCGCGGCCTCGAGGCTGTCGTCCGCGTCGCTCAACGGCGAGAGTCCCTGAACGATCAACCGGGCGCCCTTGATGCAACGCGCCACCATTGCGGCGAGTTGTTCGAGGTCTGCCGCGCGGTCTGCCCATTCCCGCTGCGCGCGATTGGCCAAGGCCTGTACCGACAATGACAGCCCGGTGAGCTCCTGACCGAGCCCGTCGTGCATTTCCTGACCGATGCGGTGCTGCTCGCTTGCGATTGCCTCGGCCAGCGCCCTGCCGAATGTCCGGCGCTCCGTGACGTCGATCGCGAAGACGAGTGTGGCCGGATATCCGGCAAGATCAATCGCGCGCGTCCACACCTCGACATCAAGGACACGACCGCCGCGGGTTCGATGTCGAGTTTCAAACGGGTCTGTCGCCGGCGCGATCGCGGTATCGCGGAACTGCCCGGCGAGCTCGCCCGTACCCTCTTCGCCCGGCTCCGGTAACACATGCAGCTGCCCGGGGGCGGCCAGGTCGGCGACACTGCGCATCAAGAACTCCTGCTGATTCCAGCCGTATTGGCGCATGGCGGCCGCATTGACGAGGAGGAATCTCCCGGTGTCCCGGCTGTGCACCCATACGGGCTGAGGGCTGCCCTCGAAGATCTCGGCGTAGCGGTGTTCCGCACGCAGTCGGGCGCTGCTTTGCGCATCGCGCTCAGCTAACAAAGCCGTGATGATCAGACTCAATCCCGTGAGCGCGGCAATGACCGACCAAACGACCGTCAAGCCCGGCAATTTCCCGAGTTGACTGAAAACACCAAGGTTGAAATCGACACTCAAGGCCGTCGTCATCGAAATCGCCAGCGCCGCACCCGCGGTCATCACCAAATCGAAGCGCATCGCACCGACGACGATCAGTAAAATCTCGAGTACGAGCAGCGGGGCCCGAACAATCGGCCCGGACGTCGGCACGAGCAAAATGGCGGCACAACAGCCGGCGATGCCGGTCGACCACAACCCCAAGGCGATCCAACTCCGTTCGGAGAGGCTCACAAGGCTGTGGCGGCTCATCGATATCAAGACCGGCGCGACGACGAGGACCCCGGCCAGCATGTTGCTCCACCAGTCGATCCATCGTTCCAAGCTGAAATCGGTGTGCCGCCCGACCAGTGCGAGGCCGATGAAGCCGAGCGTGGGCATCAAGCTCATGCCCGCGGCGGACGCCAGGATGAACAGCGCCACATCCCTTACATGGGCAAAGGCCGCATCGAATCGATAATGCTCGAGCAGCCAGGCCGTGAGCGCTGTACCGCCCGCGAGCCCCCCGCCGACGGCCAGTGCCTCGATGAGTATCTGTTCGTGAGCCCAATCGACGGCCGCGACGGAGGCAAAAACGAACGGCCACATGCGCGGACCCCAGCGATAACGCGCGGCCATCGCAATGCCACTCGGCAACAGCGGCAAAATGAAATCGGCTCCGAACTTCGGCAGCAGAAAGCCGATCGAGCCGGTCATGAAAATGGCCGCAAATACGATCACGCCACGCAGTCCGACCTTGGGCCATTGCGGCTGCGCGCTGCCCGCGACGCTCACGGCAGTCGACTGAACTGCGCCAAGGCGGCGCATTTGCGGCAGATTCCCATCCCGACTGGTCCTCGCAGTGTCTGCGCGACGATTCGCGAACGAGCATAACCCGAACCTGGAGTCAGGCGTGAGTAGGGTCCCTAAATCTCGGGGTGACTTTGCGATTGCCGGCGTGTAAGTGCCGGATTGACTGCCCGTGCCCGGCGCGTTTGGTTGCGTTGAAGCGTCAATTCAACCAGGCCACCCGCGACACTCCGACCCTCACCCATCACTCATCGTCTGCCGTAACACAGTGACAGCGGATTTCCGCGCCGCTGCGCCCGGATCGCCCCGCGTGTAATCGAATTGACCCATTACGGTCACTTGGCCGCAAAAATTCTCACTGATCATGCAGCGCTTGTCCGCAAACGCGGTGTTCACATTTCGCAACAAAGGTTCAATCCATGCTCAAGCACTCGATGAAATGGCCGACGGGACTCGCCTTGCTCTCGGCGTCGATCGCCTCATGCCTTGGGACCTCGGCCGGGGCGGCGAGCTTCTCTTCGTCTGGCCGTCTCGGGAAAGTCACGGTCGTCGCCAAACGCCTGAAGCGCGGCGAAGGTCTTTCGCATCGCCAGGTGTTCAATTCGGCCGAGACGGTCACCACCATCGATCGCGCGCAGATTCGCGCGGCGGGGCCGCTGGCGGGTGGCGCGCAATTGGCATCGGAAGCCCCCGGTGTGAACGCCTATGGCTACGGCGGCGTGTCCGGCACGGCGCGATACGAGATTGTGGCGCGCGGCATCAAGGTTGGCTGGTCGAGCGTGAACGGCGACGTCGAGCGCAACGGCTTGACCGTGCTGATGGATGGGGTGCCGATGATGAACATGTCGGCGCACAACGGCGGCTGGGATTCCAATGAAATCCCGATCTCGGCCTTGATACAGAACGTCAATGTCATCTATGGCACGGGCAATCCGCTGACTCGTTGGTACGACAGCTTGGGCGCCACGATCAACTACATTCCGGTGCAGCCAACGCCGCGCGCCGGCGGTCATGTGGGCGTGATGTACGGCAGCAACTCGAGCTACGAGGAGAACGCCGTATTGCGCACGGGTGTGCACGATGGCTGGACGGGTGTGTTTGGCCTCGGTTATCAGGACAACAACACCTTCCGCACCGGAACCTTCAAAGCGCCCAGTCACGCCTCGGCGTTCTATGGCAAGATCACGAAATTGATCGACTCGGGCTCATTCTCGGTTGGCGCCTATGTGAACCGCGCGACCGAATACCGGCCGAACTTCATCCCGTTGAACCCGATTGCGGGGATCAACACCGACGGCGTGAATGGGACCGGACCAATCTACAGTCAGCCGACCACCGGTTATTACTCCTCGCTCGACAAGTCCGTGTGGTTCAAACGTCTGAAGGTCAACAGCCAGATCATCTACGGGAAGTTGTTGTTCAATCTCGATACCAATGTGACGCTGCACGACACCCTGTGGTATCGGCACGGCTACCGGGAACACTACCGCATCACCAACTACGTTCCCAACAACAACAACAACAGCGAATTCTACAATCCGTACTCGGACACCTACGGCGACAGAACCTATATCCAGTGGGCGCTGCCGCACAACCTCGTTTCCTTCGGCGGCTGGATTGCGAGCGAGACCTATAACACCGTCTACGCGGGCTACAACACCGCCATGGGAACGACGCCCCTCGCGCCCTTGTACTACAACAGCGACTACATCTATTCGACGTTCCTCAACGGCTTCGTTCAGGACCACGTCACACTCGGTTCCAAGTTTGCCGTCACGCCCGGCATAGCCATGGTCCAGTATCAGACACGCACGTTCAACAACGGCGCCGCCGAGTTCCCGAACGCTCCGGCCACCGCCACCAACCAGACGTCGACACCGAACGTCTTCAAGCGCTTCACGAAGCTCGAAACGTCGATCGACGCCCGTTTCCAGGTCAATCACACCATGGCGGTCTACGGTAACTATTCGATCACCTACCAGAATCCGACGGATAACGCCTTCGGCGCCTATGTCACCTCGCCGATCGACCTGTCGTCACTCAAGGCGATCCGCAGCAACGACGGGGAGGTTGGGGTGAAGTTCCTGTTCCCGCATTTCGGGATCTTGCGGCAGGCGGCGTTGAACGCCGACGTGTTTCAAACGACCATATCGGACGAGACGATCAGCACCTATCTGACGAACATCAACCTGATAAAATTCGCGACTGCTTCCGCGAAAATCCAGGGAGCGACGGTTGAGGCCTCCGCGCGGCCGGGCTTCAATTGGCACGTATATGCGAACCTGACCTACTTGCGCAGCACTTATCAGAGCTTCATACCGGGTGGAAGCTCCACCAATTATGGCGGCTATCCGATCTCGAACTCACCGAAGATCTCGGCGACGTTCGGCGGCGTGTACAGGTTCCACCTGGCCGGTTTGTCATACCGGTTGACCGCCCAGGATCAATACGTTGGCTCTCGATATCTGTTCAGCAACAATCTGGGGGCGCCGACCTACCAGACGATGCCCTCATACAACGTGGTGAATGCCACCCTGCAATCGACGATCGGACTGGGTGATGAGGGCTCTCTGAGCTTGACTGCCGGTGTCGACAACGTGCTGGACACGCAGTACGACCCAACGGCCTACATCACGAGCGGCGGTTACTTCGGCGGCAACAGCACGAACGCCATTCTGGTCGATCCGGGCGCACCCCGTCAGTTCTACGTGGCCGCAACCTGGAATTTCTGATCGCGTCAGGGTTCCGCCTCCGGCGGGTGCCGGGTCCGACACGCCGATGGACCCGGCATCCGCCAGTGATGCGTTATTTTTTCTGGGCCATGATGTAGTAGAACGCGAAGGAATTCATCGTGGGACTCAGTGACTTGATGCATTTGCCGCCGTTGGTGCAATATCGGTAGATCGGCCGCTGATAGGCATCTTTGCCGATGTAGGTGCCATACAGCGGGGCCGTGGCGCAGCCGCTCAGACCAAGCGACGCCGCCGCCGACAGTAGGAATCCCATCAATCCAGACTTCAACATCTCAACGATCTCCTTGTAAGTCGAGGACACCGTTATGTTGACATCGCCGCCTGGCGCCGCCTGTCACCTTGACGGGTGACAGACGGCGGGAATGGGCGCTGGATCACATTTGGAGCCAGGCCAACTTCTCGGAACGCAATTCCCGCTCGCCGTCCCAGCGATACGCGACCAGCGGGCCGCCCTTGGCAACGCTGTAATCCAGGCAAGCGAACCGGGGTGAAATCACCGTTGGTTTTCCGGAGAACCAATAATGGCCGAACAGGACCGGCGGACCTGAATAAGGGTGTCCTCGCCACTCGGCGGGCAACGGCAGATCCGGGATGAAGGTCTCGTCACCGGCCGGCACGATCGCCGCGTCGCGATAGCTCGCAACGTCCTCCTTCCACCAACGCACCCTCACCCGCCGCCTTATTTTACCGTCCTTGTCAGTGAACGCCGCGCCGTCCGGCAGCGCAATCTCGGGTCCTTTGCACACGACTTCGACCGCCTCGTGCGCCCAATGTCCGCTGAGATTGGCGGCGACGATCAGTTCGTCGCTCAGCCTGGCGCCGGTGCCCATCAGCGCATGCAAGGGATCCATTGATGCCTGGTGCCAGCAGGCATGTACGACCCGCAGTCCGCCCAGATCGAGCCACATCGGCAGAGTTCGAAACCACGCGATGATCTCGGCATGCCGCGGCGTCGCCTCGACCTCCCTCAAGAAGGCATGATGTTGTTTCCGATGCGAGTGTTTGCTGTGCGGTCTGAGAAATCGCCTTGGGTGTAGCGGGTCGCGAAGGGTCCAGGAAACGGCGTTGAACTCATGATTTCCCATGACGCAACGGGCCGTGCCCGCCTCAACCATCCGGCGCACCAGATTCACGGTCGCCAGTTGCATCGGTCCCCGATCGATCAGATCGCCGACGAAGATGGCGGTGCGATTGGCGTGTCGATACGGTGTGGATTCGGATCCGGAATATCCGAGGTGTTCGAGCAGTGCCACGAGTTTGTCGAAGTGGCCATGCACATCGCCGATCACATCGAGACCGCGCATCAACACCGTCCGCCGTTCAAGGCGTGACCACCCACCTGCCATACATTCCAGCCTTCGCGTGGCCGGGCATCTGGCAAAAATAGTAATACAGGCCGGGCCGTCGGGGAGCGACGAAGGTGCGGGTCGCAACGAAGTAGGCGGATTTGCCGGGGGATTGAGAGGTGCGCGGCATCGTGAGGGGAATCTCGGCGAACTGTGCGGTGACGGGCAGAGGCACGACAGTCTTGTACGGTGGCTTGGCTGCGCCGATGACGATGCCGTGAACCATGCCTGGACCGTAATCCATGTTCAACAGGGTCAAAGTGACCCTCGAGCCTGCCGGTGTGTCGATTTGCGGGTCGACGAATTTGTGTACTTCAAAAGTTTGATCGGGTGCTCCGGGCTTCACGGCCACCATGACGATGTGAATTCTACGGCCCGTGAACAGGACGGCGCGGTGATTCGCATGTTCCGAGCTCTTGCCACTCGTGTCGCTGTACAGGATCAACGGTTTGGCTGCCGAGTAGCTGATCGGCCGGCCGGGTTTCGGCATTTGCTTCGGCCCTGGGCTCATGTGCATGCCGACCGCGAGCATCGCGGGAACGAGGTGGTTCATTGAATGCTTCATGTTCCGACCCGTTCCCGGTCCGTCAATTGATGTAATAGCCGATGACCCGCCACTGATTCGGCGACTGCTCGACCATCGTGAGGGTTTCGACGACCTTTTTCTTGCGGGCGAACTGGCTCGAATAGTGGATGACCACGTAGTGTCCGTCGGGCGAATCGGGCAGGTAGGAGGTGACATAGGCCGAGGCGAGCCGGCGAGCCTGCAGCGGGCCGCACTGCGCGCGCGCCGCCGCGACTGAGGATGACCATGCCGCCTGCGCGACTGTTTGGCGTACGTAGCTCGCGGCCTGGATCCAACTCCGGTTGTATTTTCCAGCATCCACCAAGGCCAGCCACTTTGCGGCGGCAGCCTCGGCCGCCGGTTCCGGATTGCTGACGCGCGCCGTCGCGGTCGCGCTCAGGGCGCCAATCAGGAACAGCAGCGTAAAAAGGCGTGCAAATCGATCAATCAGCCACATCTGAAACCCCCGAATGCTTCCCGGGAACCTCGCCAGGGGCGGCGAGTCGTTGCGAGCATCTTACCGCCGGTCGGCTGGTCTCGGCCACCGCCTCGGGCCGGGGTGATGCTAGGATCCGACAAATGACTGACCAACAGGATGAACGGCGGAATTTGAGCGGCACATCGGTCCGAACCCTCGCCTACTACGCGGAAAGAGCAGAGGAATTTCGCGCCCGTACGAGAGACCATGACGTCAGCCAGAACATCGCGGCGTTGCTGCGGCATATCGATGGCAAGGCGCCGTTTCGAATCCTCGATTTCGGCTGCGGTCCAGGGCGTGATTTGCGCACATTGAGCGCTCTCGGCCACGTTGCGATCGGATTGGACGGTACGACCGATTTTGTCGCCATGGCCAGGGCGGATAGCGGCTGCGAGGTCTGGCATCAGGACTTTATGGCTCTGCAATTGCCGTCACGGTTTTTCGACGGCATATTCGCGAACGCATCCCTCTTTCACGTTCCAACCCAGGCCCTGCCCGGTGTGCTCGGCTGCTTGCGCGACAGCCTCAAGATTCGGGGTGTCCTCTTCAGTTCGAACCCGCGCGGGGACAACGAAGAAGGATGGCGGGGAAATCGTTACGGGGTGTATCACGCGATCGATGCATGGCGCGTTTACATATCCCAGGCCGGATTCGTCGAATTGGAGCATTACTATCGGCCACAGGGCCTGCCGCGCGCAGAACAGCCCTGGCTGGCGAGCGTCTGGCGTAACGCCGCCGAATAGACGCGACGCTCACGTCCGGTTGATGATCGGAATGTGCGCTGCCGCGTCCGCGGGTGCGAGCCCGATCAAGCGCGGGTCGTCGGCGATCTCGATCCGCCGCGCATAGGCAAGAAAGCCGGTGCGCAGGTAGAACGCGAGCGCTTGCGGGTGATCATGGGTGCAGGTATGCACCCAAAGCCGCTCGATCGGTCGCGACCAGGCCTGCTCGAGGGCCCGATTCATCAGCCAACGCCCGGCCCCAGTGCCCTGGACAGTGCGCGTGACCCCGAAGAATGCGAGTTCGCACTGCCCCGCCTGCCTGAAATCGAGTTCGAGCAAGCCCTCGTCGTGGCCGTCGACCTCGAGGGCATGGATTTCCACGTCCGGGTTGCCGAGTATCTGTTCGAGTTCGCTGCGCGGCATCGTCAATCGGGAGAACCACAGCCACTCGAGGCCAACGCGTCGAAACAGATCCCGGTACCATTCGGTTCTCGGTTCGACCACCCTGCGCAGCGTCCAGGGCACCGCGGATCGTTCCGGGCGAAGTGCCGGTCGTTCGCGCATTTCCAGACAGGTGACGACGGCGGCCAATTTCGAACCGGGGACGTCGCTGTAACCGTTCGGAAGCATGATAAGGTCAGCCACTGCGAATTCAGGCTCGTGGCCGGGTGTTGACGAATGCGTTCTTATGCTCCGGTGTCGTCCGCTTGCGCATGCTGCGCCAAAGGTCGAACAAGGTCAGCGCTCCGGTCAGCGAGGCGAGTGACGCGAAGTATGCGCGCGGCCCAAAAAAAGACATCAAGGCGCCGATCAGTGTCGGCCCGAATGCCGCGGCGGTGCCGTTGATGCGCAACAGCGCGCTGCTCGCGGCCACCATTTCCGAAGGCTCGAGTTTGTCATTGACGTGTGAAACCGACAGCGAGTAGAGCGTCAAGGCGAAGCCACTGAAGGTCGCCGTGAGTACCAGGAACAGGGCGTGCGGCAGGGCGCGAAATATGGCGATACCGCCGGCAACGCCGGTTGCCACCATGCAAACGACCGCGATCAGGGTTCGCCGATCGAGTCGATCCGAGAGCCGGCCTATCGGGTATTGCATGACGACGCCAGCGAGGATGCTCAAGGACATGAAGGCGGCGACCTTGGTCATGCCGAGGCCGCTCAGACGGGCGTAGACCGGTCCCATCGAGAAGATGATCGATGAAATCAGACCGGATATGGTGACGCCGGCAACGCCGAGCGGGGAATCCTGGTACAAGTCGCGCAGCCGCACCTTGCGCGGCATGGCGACCTCCGGAGCCTGTTGAGCGGAGAGCACGATCGGCACCATGGCCATCGAAATCAGCACCGAAACGATCATGAACGGCGAAGAGGTGCGCGGATCCCAGGGAATCAACAGGAATTGCCCGGTGCCGAGGCCGATGTACAGCACGACCATGTAAACCGCGAACAATCGGCCGCGGGTCGCGCGACTCGCGCGGTCGTTGAGCCAGCTCTCGGCGACGACGTAGATGCCGGCGAAACACAATCCGGACAGCAGACGCATCAGGCCCCAGGTCAGGGGCTGTACGAAGATGCCCTGCGCAAGTATCGCCCCCGATGCGACCGCCGCGAGCGCCGCAAATGCGCGGATGTGGCCGACGGTTCTTACTAGGCGCGGCGCCGTCATGGTGCCCAATAGATAGCCGATGTAGTAACACGACATGATCACGCCGGTCACGGTGGTCGGGAAACCCTCGAGGGTCGCTCGGACGCCGAGCAGCGTACTCTGCAGTCCAGCCCCCAGCATCAATACGCCCATACCCAGCAACAGAGGCCAAGTTCCGATGATGGTCTCGAGTGGTGTTGAGCGGTCCGCGACGGAAGATGTCATGGCGTTTTGCACGGTGCATACTGCGGGGGCGCTAGCGTACGACATTATCCGGGTTGTTGACGCATCGAATTTTTCGCAGGACCAATCGAATTTCAACCGCCGCCGGCGGGACGCTTGATTTATGGGCGTGGGACCAGTAGGTTAGCTCCACGACCGAGGGGCTCGCTGGCTGGCTGGAGTGCGTCGTTGGGGTCCGCTGTGGCTTTTTCGCCCGAGATGGCGCGCGCAATCGCAGCGCGCTTCGACCTGATGGAGTTGCCGGCCGACTTCTACGACGATCCCTATCCTTACTACGATGCGTTGCGCAGCCACGAGCCGATCAAGAGGTTCGCCGACGGTTCGTACTTTCTGACGCGCTACGAGGATTTGATCCGCGTCTACCGGGATACCAAGACATTCAGTTCGGACAAGAGCAAGGAATTCGGCCGCAAGTTCGGCGACTCCCCTCTTCGGGATCATCATACGAGCAGCCTCGTATTCCGCGATCCCCCGGTACACACCCGTCTGCGACGCCTGATTGGCGGTGCGCTGACGCCGCGGCACGTCGCGGCGATGGAAACGGGCTTGGTCGCGCTCGTCGAGCGTCTGCTCGATTCGATCGCGGGTCGCGAGACGATCGACCTGATCGACGATTTTGCCGGGGCGATACCGGTCGAGATCATCGGCAATCTGCTGCGCGTGCCACACGAGGACCGGGGGCCCTTGCGCGGTTGGTCGCTCGCCATTCTCGGCGCACTCGAGCCCTCGCTCGGCATGGAGGCCGCGGCCCGCGGCAATGCCGCGGTGAGCGACATGCTCGAGTATCTGCGGGGCCTGATTGCCGAACGGCGCCGTCATCTGGGTGATCCCGAGACCGACGTGCTCAGCCGGCTGATCCTCGGCGATGGTGGCGATGAGCGGCTCGACGCGAAGGATCTGCTGCACAACTGCATTTTCATCCTGAACGCAGGCCACGAGACGACGACGAACCTGATCGGCAACGCGCTCGTGAGCCTGGTCGCCTGGCCGTGCGCGCGCCGCATCCTGTTACGGACCCCGGAGGCGATCGAGTCCGCGGTCGAGGAATTCCTGCGGTTCGAGAGCTCTAATCAGCTCGGCAACCGGATCACGACCCGGCCGGTGCGGTTCGGTGAGGTCGAAATGCCGCCCGAAACACGGATCTGGTTGTGCATCGGTGCGGCCAATCGGGACCCTTTGAAGTTCCCGGACCCGGATCGCCTGGACGTGCTGCGCTCACCGAACCGACATCTCGCCTTCGGCTCCGGGCCGCATCAGTGCGTCGGCCTGACACTCGGCCGGCTCGAGGCGCGGGTGGCAATATCGCGGTTTTTGCAACGCTTCCCCGGCTACGAACTCGCCGCTCCGGCGACGCGGGGCGGCCGAGTCCGCTTCCGCGGCTACTTGCATGTGCCTTGCCGACCCCGGGCTGACCGGCGGCCGGGATGGATTGGTGAAAACAGTGATGGAGGATCGAGATCATGAATGCGCAAATCGACTGGCACGCCCGCTCCCAGACCTTGAAAATGCCGACGCAGGTGGTGATCGACGGCAAGCATGGCCCTGCCCAGAGTGGCAAGACCTATGATGTCGTCAACCCGAGTACGGGACGTGTGGTGGCGAAGTTGCCGAACTGCGGTTCGGCTGATGTCGATCGCGCGGTCGCGGCCGCGCGCCGCAGTTTCGATTCCGGGGTCTGGGCAAATCTTGCACCGCGCGACCGCAAGAAATGTCTGCGCAAGCTCTCCGAATTGATCGATTCACACCGCGATGAGCTTGCGCTGATGGATTCGCTGACGATGGGAATGCCGATATCGATCGCCGCGGGTTATTGCGTGCAATGGGCGGTGAACTGCTTCGAGTGGTACGGCGAAGCCATCGACAAG
>JABEVI010000289.1 GCA_013044085.1 Steroidobacteraceae bacterium | reverse complement strand
CGGCCTGCCCTACAGCGGCATCAACCTCGCCTACAGCACCTCGGCGCCGATCGGCCCGGGCGATGCCGACATCTTCGTCAACCTGAAGCCGGGCCACGCACCGACCGCGCGCTACGTGCGCGAGTTGCGCAACAAGCTGAACGCAACCTATCCGTCGACCACCTTTTCGTTCCTGCCGGCCGACATGATAAGCCAGATCCTGAACTTCGGCCTGCCGGCACCGATCGACGTCAAGATCGTCGGCTTCAACCGCGCCGGCAATCGCACGTTCGCCAACCGGCTGCTCGATAAACTGCGCTCCGTGCCCGGCGCCGTGGACCTGCGCATCCAGCAGCCGGACGACTATCCGCAGATCCGCGTCAAGGTGAACCGCACCAAGGCCCAGCTTCTCGGGCTCACGGAAAAAGATGTCGCGAACAACATGCTGGTTTCCCTTTCCGGCAGTTTCCAGACCTCGCCGAGCTTCTGGATCGATCCGCGCACCGGCACCCAATATCAGGTCGCTGTGCAGACGCCCGAATTCCGCATGCACTCGCTCGGCGACCTCGCCGACACGCCCGTGGGCAGCGCGGCGCCCGGCGGCACGACACCGCTGCTCGCGGACGTCGCGAGCTTTCATCGCGAGGTCGCCCCGGAAGTCGTCACGCACTACGACGCAACACCCTCGATCGACATCTTCGGCTCGGTGCAGGGTGCGGACCTCGGCTACGTCTCATCGCAGGTGCGCCGGATCATCCACGCCGCCCGTAAGGAACTGCCGCGCGGCTCACATGTCATGCTGCTCGGCCAGGCGCAGACGATGCGGGCCTCTTTCGACGGCCTGCTGCTCGGACTGATCGCTGCGATCGTGCTCGTGTACATGCTGATCGTCGTCAATTTCCAGTCGCTCCTCGATCCGTTCATCATTATCACGGCGCTTCCGGCCGCGCTCGCCGGCATCGTCTGGATGCTGTTCCTGACGCACACGCCGGTGACGGTGCCTGCGCTGACCGGTGCGATCATGAGCATGGGCGTCGCGACGGCCAACAGCATCCTGGTCGTCAGCTTTGCACGCGAGCGGATGAACGCTGGCGACGACGCCTTCGAGGCGGCGATTCAAGCCGGCTACACGCGCCTGCGCCCCGTGCTGATGACCGCCTTGGCGATGATCATCGGCATGATCCCGATGGCGCTTGGTCTCGGCGAGGGCGGCGAGCAAAACGCACCGCTCGGTCGCGCGGTGATCGGTGGCCTTACGTTCGCGACCGTCGCGACGCTGTTCTTCGTGCCGACGGTGTTTACGATGATCCACGGACGCAAGCCGTCGCTCGCACCCCCCGCCGCGGAGATCCTCGATGCCTGATCCGTCCTCCTACGCACCGGATGAGACTCTGAAACGCAAGATCCGCAAGTACTCGTTCGCGCTTCTCATCGTCGCGCTCACGCTCGCCGTCTGGGGCGTCGGCAGCCGCATCCTCGCCCGCGACGCACTCGCCCGCGAGACGGTGGCAGCGGCGGTGATCAGCGTCTCCACGGTGCACCCGAGCCGCAACCACACGGGCGAGAATCTCGTGCTCCCCGGGACGGTGCACGCCTATGTCGATACGCCGATTTATGCACAGACGAGCGGCTACCTTCATGCCTGGTATACCGACATCGGCGCCTCGGTGCACAAGGGCCAGTTGCTCGCGACCATCGACACACCAGTCGTCGACCAGCAACTCGTCCAGGCGCTCGCGGACCTCGCGAGCGCGCGCGCCAACCTCGCCATCGCGGTCAGCACCAATGAGCGCTGGCAGAAGCTGCTGGCCACGGATTCGGTCTCGAGGCAGGCCGCCGATCAAACGGCGAGCAACGCCGCCGCGGCCAAGGCCACCGTCCAATCCGCCGCGGCGAACGTCGCCAGACTGCGCGAACTGGAATCTTTCAAACGCGTGGTGGCGCCGTTCGACGGGGTCGTCACCGTCCGCAATACCGATGTCGGCGCGTTGATCAACGCCGGCCAGGCGGCCGGCGACGAACTATTCGACGTCGCCGACACCCGCAAGCTGCGCATCTATGTCGAGGTACCCGAAGCCTACGCGGCGGATACCCACGTCGGCACCCCGGCAAAACTGCATTTTGCGGAATTTCCGGGACGCCTGTTCGCGGCAAAGATCGTGCGCACCGCGGGCGCACTCGATCCGGTGAGCCGCACGCTGCAGGTGGAACTGATCCTCGATAATGCGCACCACGAGGTGTTGCCGGGTGCCTACGTGGAAGTGCACTTCAAGTTGAGCGCCGACCGGCAGGCGCTGCGCCTACCATCGAATACCGTTCTGTTCCGCGCGGCCGGCCTGCAGGTCGCGACGGTCGAGCACGGCGATCGGATCAAGCTCAAGCGCATCGTCGAGGGCCGTGATTTCGGCACCACCATCGAGGTGCTCTCGGGTCTCAATCCGAACGACGTCGTGATCCTCAATCCCCCGGATTCGAGCGTCGACGGCGAGAAGGTGCACGTCTTGCCGCAGGCGGGCGGGTCGACATGAGTCAGCGGGGGCCCATGAGCGCCCTCGCGGCGGCCGCGATTGCCGCCGCCCTTGGCCTGTGCGCACTGACATCCTGCTCGCTCGCACCCCGCTATGCGGTGCCCTCCGCGCCTGCGGCGGCTCCCCGCTACTCGCGGGCCGGCGGCGACTGGAAGCTCGCGCGGCCGGCCGACAAGATCCCGCGCGGTCCATGGTGGCGGCGGTTCGGTGATACGCGGCTCGACGCCCTCGAAGCACGCGTCGCGTCCTCGAATCAGGATATCAAGGCGTCATTTGCGCGCCTGATGCAGGCCCGCGCGGAGACACGCATCGCCCGCGCCGGCCTCCTGCCGCAGATCAGCGCCACCGCGGGCGCCACGCGGGCGCGTACCTCGATCAATTCGCCGCGCTTTCCTGCCACCGCGGCACCGGTCGCGAACGACTTTTCGCTGCAGGGCGACCTGTCGTACCAGATCGACGCCTGGGGGCGGATACGCAACTCGGTCCTCGAGGCGCGCGCCGGCGAACAAGCGAGCGCGGACGACCTGGCGACGCTCGAGCTGTCGATCCGGGCGACGCTCGCGATCGATTATTTCACGCTGCGCGGCGAGGACGCCCAAATTGCCCTGCTCGACGGCACGGTCGCCGAGTACGCGCGGGCGCTCACGCTGACCCGCAACCTGTATCGCGGCGGCGATGCGGTCGCGGCCGACGTCGCGCAGGCGCGCGCGCAGCTCGAGAGCGCGCGCACCGCGGCCGCGGACATGCGGCTTGCGCGTGCGCAGAGCGCCGATGCGATCGCAACGCTGGTCGGCGCCAATCCGACGGTATTCCGGATACCGGCCGATCCGCTGCCGCTCGGTGCGAAGCCGCCACCGGTCGATCCCGGATTGCCGTCGACGCTGCTCGAACGCCGACCGGACATCGCCGCGGCCGAACGACGCGTCGCCGCCGCGAATGCGGCGATCGGTGTCGCGCGCGCCGCCTACTTCCCGGTGTTCGACTTGGTTGCCACCGTCGGCCTCGACAGCGCCTCGGCCGCCAGCTGGCTGCAGGCCTCGAGCCGGATGTGGTCGCTCGGCGCGGCCGGCGCGCTGAGCGTCTTCGATGCCGGTCTGCACCGCGCCGAATCAGCCGCGGCGCACGCGCGCTACGACGAACTGGTCGCCGACTACCGCAGCACCGTGATCGGCGCCTATCAAGATGTCGAGGATCAACTGGCGGCGCTCGCAATGCTCGCCCGGGAGTCGCACAGCGAATCGGCGGCGGTCGCAGCCACCCGCATCGCCATGCACCAGGCCGGTTACCGCTACCAAGCCGGTATCGCGACCTATCTCGAGGTCGCCTCGACCGAGACCGCGGCCCTGCAGGCGCGCGCGGCCGCCATCACGATAGAGACCCGGCGGCTGAACGCGAGCGTGAGCTTGATCGAGGCGCTCGGGGGCGGCTGGCGCGATTCGCACTGACCCCGGCTGCGTCAGCGGTTGATGAGTGCCGACAATCGACGCCGGTACGAAGAGACGAGCGACGGATCATCCGCGGCGAGGTCGAACACCGAGAGAATCAGGCGCCGCGCCGCGTCATCGCCGAATCGCCGATCCCGGGCGATGATCTCGAGGAGTTGATCGAGGGCCGGGGCATACGCACGCTCGGCGATGCAGCGTTGTGCGAGATCGAATCTCGCGGAAAGATCGCCGGGCTCGGCGCCGATACGCCGCAACAGCGCGTCCTTGGACGCGAGCGTCGCGGCGCCGCGCAGCGCCGCAAGGCGCGCCTCGAGCGCCCGATGCCGGCCATCGCCGCGCTCCGCCGGTCCGAGCGGCGCCAGTGCGGCGGCCGCCTCGGCCAGGCGCGACTCATCGACGGGCGGCGGCATCCGATCGAGCAGCAACTCGGCCAGATCGAGTCGCGCATCGTTCTGCTTGGCGTCGAGCGCGATCGCCGCACGCAGGGCCGCTGCTGCCGCCTGGAAATCGCCGCTCGCGGACAGGGCCTGAGCACGGCGCCGCTCGGTCTGCGCCGGCCCCGGGATCAGACGTTCGAGAAACGCACGCAACTGCGCCTCCGGTAGCGCACCGACAAACGAGTCCGCAGGCGCACCGTCGACGAAGGCAATCACGTACGGGATGCTGCGCACCTGGTAGCGCGCAGCGAGCGCCGCATTCGCATCCGAATCGACCTTGACGAGCTTGAATCGGCCCGCGGCCTCCCCTTCAAGACGTTCGAGCAGCGGACCCAGCGCCCGGCACGGCGCACACCACGGCGCCCAGAAGTCCACGAGCACCGGAAGCTGTCGCGACGCATCGATGACGTCGCGTTGAAAAGAGGATTCGTCGGCTTCGATCATGGCTTGGTGCGCTCGATCACCGGACAGGATGCTGGCATGCGGCAGAATTCTACCGCAACAGCGAACCGACGGGCGGCCTCACGGCGAGCTTGCCCGGTCACTCGATCTGCCCGACACT
>JABEVI010000288.1 GCA_013044085.1 Steroidobacteraceae bacterium | reverse complement strand
GTCCGGTTGGCTGCGTGCTCACCGTAACCGCGTAGCTCGCTCCGGCGAGCAACTTGGTGGCAAAGGTGAACGCCCCATTGGCCGTGAGCGTGAGATTATCGCCTCCATTGTCCTGCAGCACGACGGCAATGCCGGACCCCGAGGTCAGTCCGGAGAGCGTGCCGCCGATCGAATAGGTGCTGGCGGCGTTGGCGGAGCAGGTCACCGCCACGTTGGCGACGTTGGCCGATCCGGTGGTGCCCGTGCCCTGGGCTACCGTGCAGGTTTGCCCGGTCGGCTGGGTGCTGACGGTGACCTTGTAGCCCGTTCCGGTGCCGAGCGCGGTCGCGAACGTGAACGCCCCATTGGTGGTGACGGTGAGGTTGTCACCGCCGTTGTCCTGCAACACCATCTGGGTGCCGCTCGTGAGACCCGAGACGGTGCCCCCAATGGTATAGGTCGCGGGCGGCGGCGGGACCGGGGTCGGCGTCGCTGTGGGTGAAGTCGTCACAGGGTTGACGAGCGTTTCGGTCGTGCCATCATCGAACGTGATCGCGAGTGCGCCCTGCGGGGTCACGGTTCCTGTGGCCGTGCCCTTGCCGGTGTCGAGCGTGATCGTGAAACTCGCCGCGAAGATCGACATCGCCACGGTGCCGGTGTAGCCCTGCGGGGCGACCGCGACGGTGCCGTTGATGGTGCCGTTGAGCGGACCGGACAAGCCGCTGACCGAGATCGTCTCGCCGTTCTGCGTGATCTGCGCGGTGCCGGTCACGGTCCCCGTGTCGCTGAGCGACAGATCCGCGGTCACCGCCTCCTGCGCCTTCGTCAAGGTGAAGGTGCCCTTGATCTCGCCGGCGCCGGTGCTGTCGAGCAAGGCGATCGTGCCGCTGCCGCTGATCGGCAGATTGCCGGCGGTGATGTTCGCGGCAATCGTCATCGTGTAGGACGGCGTCGCCGACGCTTGGCCAAGCGCCGGTATTGTCGTGCCGGCCGGGTAGGTGACGCTCAGGGTGCCGGCGGACTGCGTGCCGGCGGAATCGGAGTAGAAGTTGTCGGTGATGACGGCGCCTGCGATCGTGAATCCCGATTCGTATAGACCGAGCGTGCCGTCATAGGTGAGCGTGGGCGTCGCGGGCGCCGCGCTGGCGATTCTGCGTACCGACTGGACGAGCATGCGCGCAAGACCCACGGCGAGCGCCGGCTTGAGAGGGCTCGACGCCGGCAGGGTCGCCTCGACCTGAAGCAGCGGATAGGAAAGACCGCCCTGGAAGGTCTGATATCCCGAGACCATGGCGGCCTGCTCGGCCAGGTAGCCGCTCAGGGGCGCCGGCTTCGGCGGGGGCGGCGCCGCGCCGCCGCCACTGCCACTGCTGCTGCAGGCGCTCAGCGTGAGAATGAGCGCGCCAAAGAGGGTGGCAAGGGGAAACTGACGGCTTTTCATCGGGGCACGACCCTGTTAGTTGAGGCTAGACATTCAGGATCGCGTCAGACGGCGCCAAAATGACTCATCGCCCGAAACCGGGTGCGGGGCGCCCTGCATTTGCCGTCGCGGGAATTTTCTGGAAAAGTCATTTATACTCGTTGCGCGGCGATGGCATTGGAAATAAAAAAACATAGGGAGCGGTACCATGAACCAGCGCTGTCTTCGTCGGTGGATCTCGGTATGGTCTTTTTCGGTGCCGCTTCTTTTGTCCGCCTGTGCCAACACCATTCCGAAGCCGGATTACGACAAACAGATCGCGACGCAGTACCTGATTCGCAGCAATGATCATCCTCAAGTCAAAGTCGAAACTGGGGACGGTGTACATCTTCTGGCGATCGACAGAGAACGCATTCGCGAAATCATCGCCGAGAAGCTCGACAAGCGGCGAATGTCGAATCCACCGATCGGCGCGCCTCGTTCCTGCATCGTCAACGTCACGATCACGCGTTATCAGCGCGGCAACGCCTTCGAGCGCGCGATGCTGGCCGGCCTTGGGCAGATCCACATCAATGGCGACGTGCTTGCGATGGATGCGTCAAGCAAGCAAACACTCGACGAATTCAAGATTGCCAAGACCTTTGCTTGGGGAGGCATCTACGGTGCATCGACATCGATGCAAGACATCGAACGTACGTTCGCCGACGGTGTCGCGGCCGCATTGACTGGCCAGGCCGAAAGCCAGAAGCCTGCCGAAAAGGAATTGAAGGATCCTGCGTACGGGAAATAGGGTCGGGGCCGGCCGCGTATGCGCCGTCCCGGCTATGTTGGCAATGGCACAGACGGCGGTTCCGGCGTCGCGCGACACTCCCGGCGCGCCAGTTAAACTTCGGAGATGCCGATGAAGTATGGGTCCGCATTGATGATATTGGCAGGTGTCGTGGCGCTCAGCAGTTACGCCATCGCCGGCGATTCCAACATGACGGCGAGACACCTGACGATGATGCAGAAACATCACATGATGATGCACTGCATGGCGGAACGCCGGGCAAAAAATAGTCACGAGACGCAACGCCACATGAAAATGGAATGCAAGAAGCGGATGAAAATGCATCGACGGGCAATGCGCATGGGCACCAAGACAGAAATGCGCGACGGCCAGTCGAGCGTTCCGCCGAAATAGCGCCGATTGCCCGGCACGGTGGGCATGGCGCACATGGATAAGAATCTTGCCATGCGCAGCGTGGGTCGCGTAGGCGGGACATCGTGCCTTTCCACGGATTGAGTGCGACTGCCGAATCGCCGCCCGCTACGCGTGCGCGCATCGATGCACTGGTGGCAGACCTCGGCGATCCGCACGACTTTCTGCGCGAGGTGCGCGCTCTGGCGCAGGCGCTTCCGGACGACACCTGTGAGATATTGTCGGTAATCGACCAATATTACCGGCGCCGAAAAATACCCCGCGAAGTGTACCAGCCGGTCGAGCAGTACCTGAGTGTTCTGCTGGTGCGTGGTCAGCAAAACACCTACACCCGTTCGCCGCTGCCGCTGCCGCAACCAGCCGAACAGCCAACCGTGGCGCGTAGCATTACGCCGGATTTCAGCGTGCCGGTCGTCGAAGGTGTGGTCGAACGCACCGCGGACCTGCGCCCAGGCGATGTCCTGCGCGATCGCTATCGTCTGGTGGAGATCGTCGGGCAGGGCGCCATCGGCACGGTCTGGGAGGCCATCGATCAAAACCTGGTGGGCGTCCCGGAAGAAAGCCAACGACTGGCGATCAAGGTCCTGCGGCGCGACGTCGTCGAGCAGTCGTCATTGATCAGCCCGTTGCTCACTGAGTTCGTCCATCTGCGATCGCTGTCCCATCCGAATATTGTGCGCGTCCACGACTTCGATCGAGATGGCGATGCCGTGTTCATGACGATGGAGTTGCTCACCGGGGCACCACTCGGCCGAATCTTGAGCGTGCGCAACGGTACACCGCTGGAGCGGGGGCACGCCTACACGATTATTCGTGACATCGGGGCCGCTCTTACCCACGCGCATTCACGCGGCGTCACGCACGGCGATCTGAATCCGGAGAACATTTTCCTGATTCGCTGTGGCGAGGTGCGGGTCGTGAACTTCGACACCTCGACAGTCGGGGCACCTGAGGCGAGTGATGACCTCTTCGCGCTGGCCTGCCTCGCCTATTTGCTGTTGTCGGGCAAACACCCGTTCGCAAACCGCACCGCCATCGAAGCGCCTGCCGCCGGGTGGAGTCCGCCTCGCCCCACCCAGTTGACGACGGCTCAATGGACTGCCCTGCAGGAGGGACTCGGCGTGGGGCGCGACCGACGCCCATCGAATGTCGCCGATTGGGTGTCTCGGCTCGAGCCGCCCGCTGCATTGCAGCCCTTGCCGGGGTTTTCCGCGTTGTTGACGGTGCCCCCGCGCCTGCGCATGCGGCAGCTCATGCCGGCATTCGCGGCAGCGCTGATCCTGTTGACGGCGGGCGGCGTATGGATGACGAGCGCCACTGGGCTCAGGTTCCCCCGCCCCGAGGCAATCGGTGCGCACAAGGGTGTCGTTCGTACGCAGCGTCGAGTGCTCCGACATGCCGTTGCCCATTTCCCAGGGGCCGATCACGCCGCCGTGCATCGCGCGCCGGATCCAGGCGGGGTGGGCGGCGTGCATGCGCGCCGCCGCGTCCTGACCGCTGCCTCCAAAACGCCGCTGCTCGCTCGCATTGAGTTGATGACGAATATGGTCGCGGTTGCCGCAGGCGGTTCTTTTGTCCGGATCGTGATCCTGCGCCGTGGCAATTGGCGGCGCACGGTGAGCTTCGTGTGGCGGACCGAATCGGGAACCGCGATGGCTGGGAAGGACTTTCTGGGATTTTCCGCCCGCACGGCGCATATCAAGGCCGGGCGGCGCAGCCTGAGTCTCTTCATTCCGATCGTTTCGGACTCGAGACGACTCGAATCGAAGCGCTTTTACGTGAAAATCGACGACCCGGGCCCAGGCGCGCTGCTCGGTGAAAGGACCGTCGCGATGATTACGATACCGGCGTCCCATCCCGGACTTGCCAGGCGACCCCTGGGCCATTTGCACCGACCGGTTGAATCAACTTCGAATTGAAGATTGGCTGGGCACGGGCCTCGCGGGCCCCGCACCTGAGGGGTGGCGGGCGATTCACCGTGGTAAGCACTTCTTGAGCGGGTGGTTTATCCTTCCCGTGCTTTTCTCTGACACGGTATCACCTGATGAAGCACGTCATTCTGGTCGCCATGGTGCTCGGCATTTGTATTGGCACGGTCCGTGCCGCCGACACGATTCCGAAGCCGGACTTCAAGTCGACCACCGTCACGTCGGTGGGATCCGTGAGCGTGCATGGGACCCGCATCGCCTATCGCGCCGTGGCCGGTACGCTGGTGGTCCATGCCCGCGGCTGGAATCCCGAGGCCGCGCCGACCGACAAGAAGAACCCGACGGCTGAAGCGTCCATGTTCTATGTCGCCTACTTCAAGCGCGGCGTCCCCGCGGCCGACCGGCCGATCACCTTTGTGTTCAACGGCGGTCCCGGTTCCTCGACGATCTGGCTGCACATGGGGGCGTTCGGTCCGGTGCGCGTCCTGACCGCCGATCATAGCCATACCGCGCCAGCACCCTACCGGGTCGTGAACAACGACTACAGCCTGCTGAGCGCCAGTGACCTCGTCTTCGTGGATGCGCCAGGCACGGGCTTCGGTCGCATCGGCGGGAAGGATGCGGTGAAGTCGTTCTACGGCGTCGATCAGGACATCCACGCCTTCGCGGTGTTCGTCCGCCAGTTCCTCTCCACGTACAACCGCTGGAATTCTCCGAAGTACCTGCTCGGCGAGAGCTACGGCACGATGCGCGCGGCCGGCCTGCCGCTTGCGCTGCAGCACGAGGACATCGATCTGAACGGGGTCATGCTGCTCTCGGACATTCTCGATTGGGACTTGATGCCGGACAATCCCAAGCTGAATCCGTCCGTCGACCTGCCATATGTCGTCGCTCTGCCGAGTTACGCGGCCACGGCATGGTATCACCACGAGATACCCGGACCGCCGCAGCACCTGCTCGCGTTCCTGCACAAGGTCGAGCATTTCGCCATCACGAAGTACACGCTGGCGCTGATGCGCGGGGATCGCCTGACGTCGGCGCAACGGCAGGCGATTGCCGGGCAACTCCATGCCGACACCGGTCTGCCGTTGGCGTACCTTCTGAAGTCGGATCTGCGCATCCAGTACGGCGCATTCCAGAAGCAGTTGCTATCGGCCGATGAACTCACCACCGGCACGCTCGATACCCGCTTCACCGGCCCGACGCTGAACCCGCTCGGCGAAGTCAGCGAATATGATCCGCAGAGCGCCGCCATTAGTTCCGCATATACCGCCGCATTCAATACCTACGTGCGCCGCACGCTGCACTACGGACTTAAGCAGAATTACCGGGTCGAAATTCCGGTCTATAGCAGCTGGGACTACCGACACCAGCCGCCCGGCGCGACGCGGCCGCTGATCGCCCTGCCCAACGTGTTGCCGGATCTAGCCATCGCGATGAAGCGCAATCCGGACATGAAGGTGATGGTCAACGGCGGGTATTTCGACATTTCCACGCCGTTCTACGAAGGTTGGTTCGAGATGCATCACCTGCAGATTCCGCCCGATCTGCGGGGCAACATCCAATACGACTACTACCGGTCCGGGCATATGATCTACGTTCACCTGCCCGCGCTGAAGCAGTTGTACGGCAACCTCGTCACCTTCATTCGCGGCACCGACAATCTGCAGAAACGCTAACCACGGGTCACCGCGGTTCTCGGTGGGCGGCCAAGCGAACGCTTAGCGCGACCGACAGGAAGGGGTCGTCCGTTGCATCTTTTGCTTGCGGATGGAAAGCCCCGACCAGGAGTAGAAAAGCATGGCCTTTGCCGTCGATGTTGCCGATTCCCGCGATGTGGCTTGCGACGGCGCCGCCCTGCGGGGACATTGCCGTGAAGTCGTCGTAGGCAATCTCGAGGCCGCGGTCGAAGACCTGCACGAGACCCGCCGGCCCGAACGGCACGGGGTGGCCAGAGTGAGAGCGCGCAACGATCTTGTGTTCTTGGTCGAGTACGACCTCGTTGGGGTTGGCAGCGGGTCCGGAGGGCATGATGTTGATCCAGCTCGAGCCGGACCGCAGTTGTACGCCGAAAGCGCCATTATTGCCTTCCGCGATCGCGTTCCAGTTCCGCGGAATCTGCACGGAGAATCGACCCTGCGGGTCGCGATACACCCGGCCCGGCGGTGGTCTGGAGGCGGCGGTGCCGGGCTTGCTTTCGCGCCCTAGGCGCATACCCAGTCGTCTTGCGCACCTTTCTTGAGTGAAGGCACCGACGCTGCAGGCTTTTTTCAGATCGCTCATCGCCTGTGACCTGGCTTTGCCAGAGGTGGCAGGGACGCCAGGAGTTCCCGTCACGTGCAAGCTGTTGCGAATGCCGTCCAACGCCGGCAGGTATTCGTAATATACGGCGAGCGGCGCAATCAGCGTAACGCCGACCAGGAACTCGTTCGCCGTGAGCGCTGAATCAGTCTCCGCAACGGCCGGAGACTTCGGGTCGTCGCACGTGAAGAGCGCGTAGACGCCCGGCGCGCCCGACAGCGTGAGAGTGCCGCTCTGGCGTTGGCGGAAACTCGGGCATTGGCGCCGAAACTCCTGGGCGGTGACCGCCACGAACTGTGCGCCGGTCATCGCGTTGCCCTTATTTTGCCGAGTAACGCTGACGATGGCCTGCACCGCCCCACGGCGCACGATGATTTGATCCGCACCCTGGTCGGGATACACGCGCCACCCGGCTGGCACCTCGAGATCGTACCGTCCTTGCGGGTCCTGGTAGCGCGTCTGTGCGATTGCGGCAACGGGCAAGAAGGCCACGACCATGATAATCCCGCGCAATCGGCTCGAGCGGGCCCGCGAGTCAATCGATACGGCCATGCGCTAACCTCCGTGTTATTTTGTCTGCCCGCTTGGTACGCGCCAAACGGAGGGGGGATGCCTCACTCCGGAACGCCATAACGCCGAGAGGTATACTCCCGGCCAGATCCGTCAATACAGTCGTCCGCGCCTTCATGCGGGGACCCGGCGGGGCGAGGATCATCGGGAAATGCGGCTTTAATCAACTGCAATGACGAAATCGGCATGACGGCATCACAGCGCCTGATCGACTTGCGCAGCGACACCGTGACCCGGCCGACGCCCGGCATGCGCGCTGCGATGGCGGACGCCGAGGTCGGCGATGACGTATACGGCGACGACCCGACCGTCAACCGCCTGCAGACGCTTGCCGCCGGACGCTTCGGCTTCGAGAGCGGCCTGTTCTTTCCGACCGGCACGCAGAGCAATCTGGCGGCATTGATGGCGCATTGCGGTCGCGGCGACGAATATCTCGTCGGTCAGGATGCGCATACCTACAAGTATGAGCAGGGCGGTGCCGCGGTGCTCGGCAGCATCCAGCCCCAGCCGCTCACGAACGAAGCGGACGGCTCGATCGCGCTCGAGCGCATCGCCGCCGCGATCAAGCCCCAGGATATTCATTTCGCGCGCACGCGGTTGCTCGCCCTGGAGAATACGATCGGCGGGCGGGTACTGTCGCCGGACTATCTGCGCGCAGCGACACGCCTGGCCCATTCGCAGGGCCTTGCGACGCATTTGGACGGTGCGCGCCTCTACAACGCGATCGTGCAACTCGGGACCGACGAGCGGGCTGCAGTCGAGGGCTTCGACTCGGTGTCTTTATGTCTCTCGAAAGGCTTGGGCGCGCCGGCCGGCACGCTGCTGCTCGGCTCCGCGCCCTTCATCGACGCCGCGCGGCGCTGGCGCAAAGCCCTGGGCGGTGGAATGCGCCAGGCAGGTATTCTCGCGGCGGCCGGCCTGTATGCGCTGGAGCATCATGTCGCGCGCCTGGAGGAGGATCATGCCAACGCGGCGCGCCTCGCGGCCGGGTTGCGCACGCTCGGGCTTGACGTGACTGAGCCGCAGACCAACATCCTGTTCGTTGCGATACCAGCGGCGACCGTCGACGGCTTGCGGGCGCGCCTCGTCGCGGCGGGGATCCTCGCATCGGTCGGCGTGCGAATGCGCTTGGTCACCCACCTGGACGTGTCGCGCGCCGATGTCGAGGCGGCCGTCGCAACGTTCGCTGCACACTTTCGCGGGCATTGACGACGATACCGGTCTTGATCTGCGCACCCGGTCGGTTTAGCGGCTCGCCGGATCGAGCGCGAGCAGCGCAAAGCTCGCGAGCCAATGCTCTCCCATGTAGTCCCCTGCCACGTGCCCGAGCGCGCTCGCGAGGTGCGCCTCCAGAGTCGCCGCAACGGGCCCACGCAACGGGTGAGCGGACGGCAACGCCGCCATGATCCGCCGCCAGCACCACGCCCGGGAAAGATTCAAACCGTCGAGGTGGGCGATCTTTCCGTCCGTGCGGTCGCTGACGGTGGCGGGTGAAAAGAGCGTGGCAGGCCGGCCTTGCGCGATATCCGGCAGGAACGCCTCGAACCATGCGGCGAACTGCTCCGCACCCAGCACGTCCGCCATGAGCGCCGCCTCGGTGAGCGCCGGAGAGAGGAACTCGTCCTGTGAAGGCTCCCACGCCTGGCAGCCGCGGTCCGCGCCATACCAGCGCCGGGCGCTCTGCGCGCAGAGTGCAGCGAACGCCGGCAGTTGGGCGGCTTCGGCATAGTCGCGCGCGAGCACGAGCGCGAAGGCGGTATTGGAGTGTACGCCGGCCCGGATCGGGTAGATCGCGAGCGGCAGAAACGCTTCGAAGCGCCGCACGAACACCGCGGCGAGCGGCGCGAGCCGCGCGGCCCAGTCCTGTCCCTCGCGGCTGTGGTGGCGCAGCAGTTCGCCCTGCAGCATCAGCAGCCATGCCCAGCCGTAGGGCCGTTCAAATCCACGCGTCGAGGCGGACTCGAGATAGGCCATCTCGCCCGCAACCTTGACGGCGGTGAATTGCCCATCCAGCAGCGTGCGGATGTCACCGGCTGCGGGCAGTGCGGGGAAGCGCCGATACAGTCGGGCGAGCAGCCAGTGCGAGTGCACGCAGGAGTGCCAGTCGAAACTGCCGAAGAAGATCGGGTGTAGCGCCCGCGGACTGCGCACGTCCGCGGCGGCCGTCATTAGGTGATCGAGCTTGTTGGGATATTCAAGGCCGATATGGCCGAGCGCGATGCGCGCAAGGCGTTCTGCGAGGTCGACTCCCAACGTGGTGGATACTTTCATTTCGGCCTCAAAAGCGGAACACGAGCACAGACATGAGCACGACGTTGCCGGCGAGCAGCGCGAGCGCCGTCGGGATCTGCACCTTGATGACGGCGTTGCGGTCCGGCAGTTCGAGCAGCACCGCCGGGACGATGTTGAAGTTCGCGGCCATCGGCGTCACCAGCGTGCCGCAGAAGCCCGAGAGCATTCCGATCGCACCCATGATGGCCGGATCGCCTCCGAAGCGCTGCACGATCAGCGGCACCCCGATGGCCGCGGTCATCACCGGAAAAGCGGCAAATGCATTGCCCATCACCATGGTGAACAGCGCCATGCCGACGCAGTAGGCCAGCACCGCCGCGAACGGCCGTCCGAGCGGCAGCCAGGTCGTGGCGACATGCCCCACCGCCGTGCCGACGCCGGCGAGTGCGAACACGGCGCCAAGCGCGGCCAGCAACTGCGGCAGGATCAGGGCCCAACCGATCATGTCGGCGAGCCGACGACCCTCGTCGAGAGCGGCCTGTGGCGGTGCCTTGGCCTGCCAAAGCGCGACGAGCAGCGCCGCGACGATGCCGAGGGCGAGCGCAATGAGCGTCACCTCTCGCGGATCGGCCAGCGGCATGCCGCCGAGCTTGATGCGGCCGAGGGTGAACGTGCCGACGACGGCGATCAGCGGGATCAGCAGCGCGGGTACGAACAGCGCATTGCCGCGTCGCGCGGCACGCCGGGAGCGCTCCTCGCTTGTGCTGCGCTCGGCCGTGCCGCGGCCGAGCGCGCCGGTGCCACCGAGAATGATCAGCGCCACCACCAGCACCCCGTTGGCGACGTCACCGATGTTCGAGCCGAACAGGAAGCTCAACGCGAGCAGCGCCCAGAACGCGCCGTTGCCGAGCCGTCGGGGATTGCTTCGATCCCGCACGCTGAACAGCGCAAAGGCGGCGAACATCGCGCCCGCGAGGACGTAAACATCGTGCAGATCGATCATGGCGCGCTGCCGCCGCGCGCCAGGCGCGCGAGTTTCGCATCGAGCCGCCAGAGCCGCACGCCGTGGATCGAAAAGGCGAGCAGCGCCGTCGGAATCGCCCACACGGACAGACGGAACGGTGCGATGTGGTAGCCACTCTGGGCGAGAAATCCCTTGATCAGGAGAATCGAGGAGACGGCAATGAAGATATCCTCCCCAAAGAACGCCCCCACGTTGTCCGCGCTTGCCGCGTACGCGCGCACGAGGTGGCGCATGCGCTCGGACAGGGCGCCGAACCGGCTCTCGGCCGCGCCCTCGGCCATCGGCGCCACGATTGGGCGCACCATCTGCGCCGGTCCTCCGAGCGAGCTCAAGCCGAGCGCCGCCGTCAGCTGGCGCAACCCTAGGTACGTAAGGATGATCCGTCCGGCGGTCGCAGCGTGCAGCCGGCCGATCAGCGTCCGCGCCCGCTCGCGCAGCCCCTCGTGCTCGAGCAGCCCGATCACCGGCAAGATCAGCCAGATCAGCGACACGTAGCGTGTCGAGTTATAGGCATGCCCGAGCGCGCCGAGCACGCGCAGCGGCGCGATGCCGGCGGCGGTGCCCGCGACGAACGTCGTCACCAGAATGACGATGAGTGGATTGAGCCGGGCGGCAAAACCGACCACGAGCACGGCGATGGCGAGCAGCGGCCAGAGGTTCACGGTTTCATCCCGAAGCCGCCACCCCCCGGAGTCAGCAGGCTGAGTTCATCGCCCACGTCGAGCACAAAGCTCGCCGTGGCGCCGATCGGTTCGACCGAGCCGTCGGCTCGGCGCAGCTGCCCGGCACCGGCGGCGCCTTCACCCCCGCCCTCGAGCCCGAACGGGCGCACGCGCCGGTGGTTGGCGAGCAGTGCGCCGTTGAGTGGCGCGCGGAACTCCAGGCGGCGCAGCACACCGTCGCCGCCGCGCTGACGGCCCACACCGCCCGAGCCGCGGCGGATGGAGAACTCGCGCAGCAGCACGGGAAAGCGCATCTCGAGAATCTCCGGATCGGTCAGCCGCGAGTTGGTCATGTGTGTCTGTATCGCATCGCAGCCGTCGAAGTCGGATCCCGCGCCCGCGCCGCCGGCAATGGTCTCGTAGTACTGCAGCTGTTCGTCGCCGAACGTCAGATTGTTCATGGTTCCCTGGGAGGCGGCGAGCACGCCGAGCGCTCCGTAGAGTGCATCGACGATGCACTGGGAGGTTTCGACGTTGCCGGCCGCGACCGCGGCCGGATACACAGGATCCAGCAGCGAGCCGGCGGGAATGCAGATCGTGAGTGGTTCCAGGCAGCCTTCGTTGAGCGGGATGGGGCGCGCGATCAGCGTACGAAAGACGTAGACCACCGCGGCGATGCATACCGCCCGCGGCGCGTTGAAATTGCCCGGGTGTGCCGCGGAGGTGCCGCTGAAGTCGATGTGCGCCCGGCCCGCCTCGATGCGCACGCTGACCGCGATCACCTGGCCGTCATCGAGTTCGTATCGGAATGACCCGGATCGCAGGCGCGCGATCGCCTCGCGCATGCACTCGGCGGCGTTGGCCTGCACGTGCGCCATGTAGTCGCGCAGCCGCGTGAGTCCGTGGCGCTGCACGGCGCGTTCGATTTCCGCAATGCCGCGCGCATTCGCCGCCAGTTGCGCGCGCAGATCGGCGACATTTTGATCCGGCCGCCGTGCCGGATAGCGCGCGGCGGCGAGTGCCGCGCGCAGTTCGCGTTCGCGCAGCCGTCCTGCCTCGAGCAGCTGGAAGCACTCGAAGAGCACGCCCTCTTCCTCGATCGTGCGGCTGAAGGGTGGCATGGAACCCGGTGTGCTGCCGCCGATATCGGCATGGTGTGCGCGCGAGGCGACGAAGCAATCCGGGTCCGGGCCGGCCGAGAGAAACACCGGCGTCACCACCGTCATGTCCGGCAGGTGGGTACCGCCGTGATACGGACTGTTGAGCAGCCAGGCATCGCCGCGCCGCATCGCGCCGCCGCGCGCCTCGATGACGGCCCGTACGCTCGCGCCCATGGAGCCGAGGTGCACCGGCATGTGCGGTGCATTGGCGATCAGCCCGCCGCGGGCATCGAACAGCGCGCAGGAGTAGTCGAGCCGCTCCTTGATGTTCACGGATTGCGCGGTCGCCTTGAGCACCTCGCCCATCTGTTCGGCGATGTGCATGTACAGGTTGTTGAAGATCTCGATCCGCCCCGGATCGGGGCGCTCCGGCTGATCGTTCGCGGCAGCAGACTGCGCCACATCCGCGAGGCGCTCGCGCTCGAGCAGCCATTGCCCGCCGTCGAGGCGCTTCGCGCCCCAGCCCGGCTCGAGCACCAGGGTCGAGTGCGGCGCGACGATCAGGGCGGGTCCTTCGAGCCTGTCCGCCGGCCCGTCCGCCGCCGCCAAGGGCACTTCCTGCCACCGGCCATCGAACCAGACCGGTGCGCGCTCGGGCAACAGCCTCCCGAGCGATTGCTCGGGCATGTCGAGTCGGTCGGGTTCGAGCGAGGGCATGCGCACCTCGGTGCGCACCGCCTCGATGATGATGTCGAGGTCTGCCGCGTCGAACCCGAAACGACGCAGATGCTCCGCGTCGAACGCCGTTCGGACCCCCTCCTCGGTATCGAACGGCAGCGAAAAGCTCGTTTCACTGTCACCGGCTCGTACCTCGAGAAGGTGGGTTGCGTGCAGGCGCTCGGCATCGCCGTAGGGTTCGAGCTCGCACCGCGCGGCCCGTTCGAGCTCGAGAAGCCGCTGCTGTGCCGCTTCCAGCGCCGCGGCCTCGAGTGGCAACCGCAGGCTTTGCCGGCGGACCGCGAGACGATCGGCGACGCCGATGCCGAAGGCCGAGAGAACGCTTGCGAGTGGATGCGCCCATACGCGATGCATGCCCGCCGCCGCGGCGACCCGGCAGGCATGTTGGCCGGCGGCGCCGCCGAAACAGAAGAGCGTGAACTCGGCCGCATCGAGTCCCTGGCGCGTGGATACCTGGCGGATCGCGTTGGCCATGGATTCGATCGCCACCTCCAGAAATCCGTCTGCGAGCGCCTCGGGTGACTGGACGGCGCCATTCTCCAGGGTGGCCGCAAGCGTGCTGAACGACTCTGCGACCCGCGCCGCGTCTATGCGCGAGCGGCCGTCCGCGCCGAACAGCGCCGGCAGCGTGTCGGGGCGCAGCCGGCCGAGCAGCACCTGCACATCCGTGAGCGTCAGCGGGCCGCCGCGTCTGTAACAGGCCGGGCCCGGTGCGGAACCGGCGGATGCCGGGCCGACGGCGAGCCGCCCATCACGCACGCTTAGAATGGAACCGCCGCCGGCGGCGATGGTGTGCACATCGAGCATGGTCTGTTGCAGCCGCACACCGGCAATGCGATGTTCAAAGCGTCGCGGCAGCTGTCCATCGAGCAGCGAGACGTCGGTGGACGTGCCGCCCATGTCAAATCCGATCAGGCGCTCGAAACCCGCGCGTTCCCCGATCCATGCCATGCCGATCAGGCCGCCCGCGGGGCCGGATAGGACGCTCGCGAGCGCGCGAAAACGCTCCAGCGCAGCCAGGCCGCCGTTGCTCTGCATCAGTTCGAGGCGCGCTGCGGGGTCGAGCTGGTGCAGTTGCGCGCTGAGATTCTTTAGATAGGCCTGCAGCGGCGGGGCCAAGTAGGCGTTGAGCACGGTGGTGTCGCCGCGGGCGACGAACCTCACCAGAGGGGATAACTCATGCGAGACCGATACTTCGGCAAAGCCGATCCGGCGGGCGATCTCGGCGGCCTGACGCTCGTGGCACGGATGCCGCCAACCATGCAGGAACACGATCGCCACCGAGCGCAGCCCCTCCTCGTGGGCGGTCCGGAGCTGCCCTTCCAGACGGGCCTCATCGAGCGGGATGAGCACATGGCCGTGCGCATCCAGGCGCTCCTCGGCCTCGATCACCTGTGTGTATAGGCGCTCGGGTAGCACGATGTGCCGTGCAAAGATGTCGGGGCGGTTCTGATACCCGATCCGCAGCGCATCGGCGTGCCCCGCGCTCGTCACCAGCAGCACCGGAACACCTTGTCGCTCGAGCAGCGCGTTGGTGGCGACCGTCGTGCCCACCTTCACCGAGCGGATGCACTGTGCGAAGCTCGCGCGCGGCCCGAGTTCACTCTCCAGAATCCGGCGCATTCCGACGATGCCTGCGTCCTCGCCGTCGGCCGTTTGCGCCTGGCGCGAGAGCACCTTGCGTACGTGCAGGCGCCCCTCGGGCGCCAGTCCGATGACGTCGGTGAAGGTGCCCCCGCGGTCGATCCAGAACTGCCATGCCTGCATCGCGGGATCTTATCAGGCCGCCCGGCGCGCGTGGGGGGGTGCCCGCGGCGATCCTGGCGCGATGCTAGACTGGCTTCAGGTGGCGCAAATGTCGGGAGAACGGGGCATGCGGATTGACATGACGGGCACTGCCGTACTGGTGAGCGGGGCGAGCCGGGGCATCGGTGCCGCGATTGCGCGGGCCATGGCGAATGCGGGCGCACGGGTCGCGGTGCACTACCACCGCCAGCGCACGGCGGCCGAGGCGCTCGTGACCGAGATCGGCGCTCGTGCCGAGAGCTTTCAGGCCGATCTGTCCGCACCCGAGGCGTGCGCCCAGCTGTGGGAGGCCGTGATTGGGCGCTTCGGTCGCGTGCACACGCTGGTGAATAACGCGGGGATAGCCATTTCCTCCGCACCCGGGAGTGCGCTCGGGCCGTGGGTTGGCGACTGGGATGCCACCATGGCAACCAACCTGCGTGCACCGGGCATTCTGTGCAAACTCGCCGTCGAACACTTCGCCACCCACGGCGGCGGCCGGATCATCAATATCAGTTCGCGCGCGGCATTCCGCGGCGATCAGCCGCACTACCTCGCCTACGCGGCCTCGAAGGCCGGCTTGGTCGCGCTCACCCGCTCCATCGCCCGCGGTTACGGCAAGGCCGGCATACTGGCCTTCAACGTCGCGCCGGGCTTCACACGCACGGAAATGGCAGAGGACTTCATCCGGCAGTATGGGGAAGAGTATGCGAGTTCGGACATCGCGCTCGCACGTCTGACCGAGCCGCGGGACATCGCGCCGATGGTGGTCTTTCTCGCGAGCGGGCTCGCCGATCACGCGACCGGCTGCACGATCGACGTCAACGCGGGTTCCTACGTTCACTGAGCTAAACCAGGTTGTAGTTGTTCTTGGCTTCCGGCTGCCAGCCAGAGACTCCGCCCGTTGCAGTAGAATCTCAAGGATCCACCAATTGCGTCCGCTGCACCGTGCCGTGGTACGGGATGCTGGGGATCGGCGTCCAAGCCGCGATGCGACGATCCTCGGCGCGTATCTGCGCGGCGTTGAGTTTCGGTTCAATCGCGAGCATCCGCGCGCGCGCC
>JABEVI010000287.1 GCA_013044085.1 Steroidobacteraceae bacterium | reverse complement strand
TGTGTGTCCGTGTCGGCATGGTGGCATGTGTGAATCGCGGATCGAAGCGCAGCGTGATTGAGAACAACAATCTTGCTAGAGGAGTTATAGAGGAAAAATACAGTCGCTTCGATCTCGTCGGAAAGATCGCCTGTGTACATGCTTAGGCTGGCTCATAGGGTCGTCGTTCGTGCGCGCAGCGTTTTTCCGGCCTTGCAGCACAGGTCGTCGCGCGGCGTGGCCGCGGTCGGATTGATCGTGATGGGGCTGGTTACCACCGGCGTGGCGGTGGGAAAATCGCCGCCGCTCGGCGTCAATGTGCTTAATGCAGCTGTGAAGTGGCGCCCGGACTACGTAACCAAGGATATGCTGTTGAACGCCGGCAAGGACGCCGGAAACTGGCTCAACTACGGCAAGGGATACAGCGGCACGCGCTTCAGTCAGTTGCAACAAATCAACGTCCATGATGTCAAGCACCTCGAGCCCGTATGGAACTTGTCGTTCGGGGTGATCGGGGCGCAAGACTGCGAGGCTGTGGCGGTCAACGGCGTTCTCTACGTGACCGCAAGCCAGGACCGAGTGTTTGCCGTTGACGGCGCCACCGGCGATATTCTCTGGAAGTACGTGTACCCGCTGCCTGGTGACATCGGCGCGCGCCTGTGTTGCGAGGCCGTCAATCGAGGCGTCGCCGTCTACAAAAACATGGTTTTCCTGGAGACGCTCGACACGCATGTGGTCGCGCTCAGCGCCTGGAGCGGCAGGGTCATCTGGAACACGAAACTCGGAAACTATGAAACCGGGAACATGTACACCAGCATACCTGTGGTCGTTGACGGCAAAGTGATCGTCGGCAATTCGGGCAGCGATGTCGGCGGCAACGCAGGCACGATTACTGCGCTCGATGCGAAGACCGGCACGGTCTTGTGGGCGACCCACACCCGACCCATCAGTGCAGACGATCCGAACGCCAAAACCTGGGGTAATAGCTCATGGAAGCACGGCGGCGTGACGGCATGGCAGCCGGGTACTTATGACGCACAACGGAACATCTTGTATTGGGGCACCGGAAATCCAACGCCGGATTTCAACGCCTCGATGCGGCCAGGCGATAATCTCTACTCCGACTCGACGCTCGCGCTAAATCCGGACACCGGCAAGATCCTGTTTTACTTCCAGTACACGCCGCACAACTATTGGGATTACGACGGCAATAACCAGGACGTCCTGATCACCGACGCGAAAGGTCGAAAGGTATGGGTGCACGGCGACCGGAACGGGTTTCTCTATTCAATCAACCGCTTCACTGGCAAGTGCAATTGGGTTGTTCCTATCGCGTAGGCCAACTGGGTCAAAAAATTCGGTCCGAACTGCCGACCGGAGGTAAACCCGGCGAAGGTGCCGAGTGCTGGCGTGCTCGTCAAGGATATCAAGCCTATTCTCGACGGCGGCGAGGAGTGGCATCCGCCAGCCTATAGCCCCCTAACGGGGCTAATCTATGTGCCGTACATCGACGGGTCGATGAACATCGAGGCGCGCAAGGAAGAGTGGAAAGGTGGTCAGCGGTACCTGGCTTCGAATGTATTGGAGGCGAACGCCTATGCGGGCGGGATCAAGGCATTCAACGCGACCACGGGTCATCTCGTGTGGACCCATCCGCAGAGCACGCCGGCCACGAGCGGGGTGCTGTCGACGGCCGGCGGTTTGGTGTTTTCCGGTGATGCGGAAGGGTATTTCAAAGCGATGCGCGCAGACACAGGGGAAACAGTTTGGCGTTTCCAGGTTGGAACAGGCATCCACGGCAATCCCACCACGTTCACGGCGGGGGATAAGCAATACGTCGCGATCGTGTATGGGCCGGGTGGCGGTAGTCTTTGGCCGCTCGAGTATCCGCAATTCATGAAGACCCACAATCGCGGAGGCGGGATGATGGTGTTCGCACTGAAGAAGTAATGGATAGGGGCGTTCGCGCGGCGAACGCCCCGTCGATTCCAAAATGGTTCATGGAGTCTCGAGTGTCGATTATGAGGCCGATCAAACCTAATCGGAGAGCCTTGGCCAGTCGAAATCGGCACGGAACCGGTCGCGTAGGCCCATGTCCCGATCCACACGAGCGGCAAAACTCACAGCGCTTGGCCAAAGTTTTCGTGGCGTTGACATTTATTGTAATAGCCATCGGCGCGCTTTCCGATGGCGCGCTTGCCGATACCGCACCGGCCGCCACGGAAGCCGGTGCTCGGCGGTCGGCGGGAACGACTGCTGGGATCGTTCAGGGCAGAACCCTGTTCAACCGCAACTGCCAGATGTGTCATAACCAGCGGGGTGTCGGTGGAAAGTGCCCGACCCTGGTACGCGGCGCTTGGGCACCGGGTGGCCCGAACCGCGCCTCATTCATGATCACCACGATCACCGATGGCCGTCCGGGGACGGAAATGCCGTCTTGGGCGAAGGTTCTGAATCCGCAACAGATCCGGCGAATCGTGGCGTATCTTCGCCATGAGTCGCACGTGATCGCGGCGCAGGATGGAAAGCGCGCACGACGCCGTCATTATGAGCGGCGCCGCTAAGTAGAGTCGCGGGTGTGCCGTTTTCACTGATCGCGACGCACGCGGCGCGACATGAAATGAGCGAATGTAGCGCCAAACTGAATATCGGCGCGATTCGCAGCGACACGTGTCGCTCCATGTGCTCCTCACCGGACGACAGTTGTCGCACGCTCTCGATCGAACCAACCTCACATGAGATCGAGCAAAGCGCATCCAGTGCGTAATAGCCCTTCCAAAGCAGTTTCCGTCGACTCTGGACGTGTTTGGCACGCAATATGCTTTGTCATGCTCGAAGTGGGACAACCCAGGGCGAGCGTAGCGATTCCAGCCACCGCTCTGGGCCGAGAAGTTTCGCAGGTCGATTGCGGTAACAAGCAATATCAATAACGGCACAAATGCCGATGTGGAGGGGTGCTATGAGTCAACGAGTCGACGATACGTGCGGCCTGGAAAATTCCGCTAGCGCGGCAAGGCCGGGTCGAGGCCGGCTGTCTTCCGTGCTGGTCGCCTGTACAGCTGCCTTGCTGACCGTTGCGGCGCAGCCGGTATTGGCAGGCAATGGAGTGAAGGTCTTCAGCGACAGCGCCGGCGACTCCATAAGCTTGTTCGGCATCATCGATGTCGGTGTGCTATACCAGTCGAACTCGACCTCGACCGTTGGCACCAACCACGGCAGCATCGTCCGGCTCGCGGAGAACGGGTTGCGGGAAAGCGAATGGGGCATCAAGGGTAGCAGCGGCGATCTGGGCATCGGCGGGCATACCACCGCATTTTTCAACCTCGAATCGCACTTCGACACGACGACCGGCCAATTGCACGGAACCGGAGACGTCGTCAGTCAAGCCACGCCGCTCTTTCGGCGGCAGTCGAACGTGGGCTTGAGTGGCGATTGGGGAACCATCATCGCTGGTCGCCAGTATGGGCCGGCGCTATTGGCCGACGTGGACACCGAGCCACGCGCGTTCAAGGAAAATTTCTCCAATCTATATGCTTGGGCTTACGATACCCTGGCAACGAATAACGCGTCGATCCTGCCGCAAAACATCAATACCAACAATGACGTCGGAATATTCTTCGAGAACGCTCTTCAATATCGCAATACCTGGGGTCCGGTAACGATCGGTGTCATGCATTCTTTCGGTGGCACCAATCAGGGCTGGAAGTACAACAGCGCGGATGCCGTCGGAGTCGAGTACAAGGGACCCGTCATATTCTCAGGCTCCTATCAACAGATGATTGATCAGGTAACGGGACAAGCGGACGTCAAACAGTGGTCGGGGGGATTCGCCGTTCCGTACAAGAAGTTCACCTTTCATACGCTCTTTATACGGGCTATCGATAACTACGCCGCGACCGGCAGCGCTTACGCCAGAATTGACTCCCTGGGGGCCGGCGTCGACTGGCAGTGGAGCAAGAGAAATAGTGCGACTCTGGCGTATTACTACAACCACGACCGCTTGCATGGCGGCGACTACACGCACGACGTGGTGCTGAGCGATGATTTCCATATGACGAGTTGGCTCACGGCATACGTTGACCTGGCGTATGTTAATCAGGGGCCAACGGCGACAATTCTGACCACCATCGTGGCGGATGCGTACGTACAGCCGGGAATGAACACGACGTATGCAATGACGGGTCTGAACTTCTCATTTTGACAACCAAATCGGGCGAGTTGCATTCGCTCACATCACACTCGGCGAATTGTGGTGATACTGAAGAAATACGGGAGTTGAATATATGAATCTTACGAAGTCGACTAGGATCCGCCGTGCGCCTCTGGCCGGCGTCATCAGTTTGTCACTGTCGCTTTTCGGAGGAGGCGCGGTGCAGGCGCAGCAGAACATGCTCCGCGTCGGGAGTGCCAATCCCGACAACTGGTCACAGTACAACCGAACGTGGAACGGCTGGCGATACAGTCCCCTGTCCCAGATCAATTCGAAAAACGTAAAGCACCTCCATGTCGCCTGGATACAGCAATCCGGAGACGTGACCAATGGGCTGCTCTCAACGCCGTTGGTCGTAAACGGGGTAATGTATTACGTCGCGCCCGACAATAACGTGTTTGCGCTAAACGCCGTCACCGGTGCGGTCATTTGGCATTATCAGCCGAACTTGGCGGCGATCCACGCGGCGAGCTTCTACGATCATCAGAGCCGCAACATCACTCTCGGGCATGGGTTCGTTTATCTGGGCACGCTCGACGGACGAGTGGTTGCGATCAGCCAAAAGACAGGCAAGCGTGTCTGGTCGACACAGTTAACCGATCTTAAGAAATGCTACGGCTGTGTGTTCTCGTCGACACCGATGCTCGCCGGCGACGTCCTAATAGGTGGGACGACCGGCGGCGATCAGCCGACTCGTGGCACGATATTCGGCGTCAACGCCCTCACTGGCAAGCTGATGTGGAAGTTGTACACCACGAAGGCGGACCCGGCGAGTTGGCCAGGCAACACGTGGATGGTTGGCGGATCTCAGGCATGGAACGTCGGCGAATACGACCCGACGACCAACACCGCTTACATTGGCGTAGGCAATGCGGCGCCGGATTTCTACTGGAACAATCGCCAAGGCAATAATCTTTACTCGGCGAGCATGTTGGCGCTGGATCCACAAACCGGGCATATCAAATGGTATCGCCAGGAAGTGCCTGGAGATCACTATGACTTCGACTCGGTCTACGATCCGCTGTTCATCAACCATGACGGCCGTCTCGAAATGGTTCACGAGAACAAGAACGGCTTTGTGTGGGTGATGGATGCGAGCGGCGGCAAGCTTCGAAACGTGTGGCCCGTGCTCCATGATTACAACTGGGTCAAGAGCATCAATCCAAAGACGGGGCAGCTCATCGGGCAGATGCGCAATTTGCCCGCGGGAAAGAAGACTCTGATCTGTCCGTATCTGATCGGCGCGTCTAGCTGGAATCCGGGCGCTTATAATCCCCAAACGAGACTTTGGTACCTGAACACCATGGACGTTTGCGAAAATGCCGTGCCGCAATTGCAGCATCCGAAGGACGTGGGAATCACCGCGTTGTACCTTGGCGTTGCGAGCCTCGAAGCCGTTCACCCGCCCGGTCGTCCGGCTAAGGGATGGCTGGAGGCACTCGATCCGTTCACGGGTAAAGTTTCCTGGAAAGTTGACTATCCCATCCCCGGATTGGGGGATGTGTTGACGACCGCTGGCGGTCTCGTAATCAATGGCGATCCGGAGGGAATCGTTCACGCATATGATGCCAAGACTGGGCATCAGCTATGGCACTTCAACGTGGGCTCCGGTATCCGTGGCGGCATAATCAGTTATGCGGTCAACGGCAAACAGTACATCGCGGTTGCGAGTGGGTTTGGTTCGCTGGCCCCGGGCTTTATGGCGAGCGCGTTCCCGGGCATCGAGAAACTGCAAGGGGGATCGGCGGTAGTGGTGTTTTCACTGGATTAGCGCGATAGTGTGGGCCGATGCCCGGTCGGCGGTGTGCTGCCGGCCGGGCTTCCACGATCTTCGCGGAGGGCATCTAGTTGCAGAGAGATGGCGGTAAGAATTGTGGTTCGAGGAGCCGGTTGCGTATCGTGGTGGCGCTGAGCGGCACGGTGTGTCTCGCTCTCATCGGTCTGGGCGCCGATTTGGCCCGTGGCAGTGAGGGCCAGATTGGCAACGGCTCCACTGTGGTGTTCACCGCGCCGAAGTCTACGGTCAACCTCAATGATCCTAAGGTGATTCGGGCGGGTGGACGGATATTTGCGCAGACTTGCGCGTATTGTCATGGATATCAGGGAACTGGAGGCAGAGGTCCTCGATTGAAGGGACGCAAGGGCCTTACAACAGATTATCTGTACGTGACGATTTCAAACGGCAGAGTCATTGGCGCGCAATCAATGCCGCCTTGGAAATACTCCTTCAGCCCGCACAAGATTTGGGAATTGGTCGCGTACGTCCGATCGCTGGCGGCCAAACACAACGCGCCAAGCCAGTGACACCGACCTTGATCGCGTCGATTCCGTGCCGGGATGATGGAAGGGAACGCGGTTGATTGCTTCCGCACGATGTTCTTCAAGGCGCGCAAGGTGAGCAACCTACCGTCCACCCGCACGCTCGCGAACTCAGCGATCGAGGACTATATCGGTCCGGTCTATCG
>JABEVI010000076.1 GCA_013044085.1 Steroidobacteraceae bacterium | reverse complement strand
GCGATCAATCCCGTGACCTACAAGGGCGTGCGCGGCGAGTTCCTCTACAAGTTCAACGAGGACTGGAACCTGCTCGTCACGCAGATGTACCAGAACATGAACGCGCAGGGCGTCTTCTACCAGATGCCGAACGCCTCGGATGGCCAGGCGCTGCAGCCGCTCGAAGTGACCTTGTTCAACAACGCCTACGACAAGGATAAATTCGCGAACACCGCCTGGACCGTCAACGGCAAGCTCGGTGTATTGCACGCGGTCTACACCGGCGGCTATCTCGTGCGACACGTCGACCAGGTCGGCGATTACACCAATTACGCTCGCGGCGTATATGCCGACTATTACCAGTGCTACGGTGGTACCTGCAACTCGCCGAAGTCGACGTGGCAGGAGACGGAACGTAACGAGCATCTGAGCCAGGAGTTCCGTCTGAGCACGCCGAACGATTGGCGCGCCCGCGGCATCGTCGGTGCGTATTACGAGGACAACAAGCTGTTCGACCAGACCGACTGGGGCTACAAGACTCTGCCGAATTGCACGTCGAACGGCGCTCCCGGAACGCCGGGCAACACGGGTTGCTTGTCGAATGTCGGCACCTTCCCCGGATCCAGTGTGGAGAATCCTGGCATACAGCCGAGCAACATCGCCTTCTTCGAGGACACGCGCCGCGACCTGCGGCAACTCGCCTTCTTTGCGTCGGTCGACTACGACATCATCCCGAAGGTGCTGACCGTCACCGTCGGCACGCGTCACTACCGCTTCGACCAGACGTTCAAGGGTAGCGTGATGAGCAGCTTTGGTTGCATGGACGCGGGCACGCCGGTGGGTGGTTGCCAGAGCATCTACTCGATCAATCTCGACAACAAGAATTTGCGCTCCAGCGAGTCGGGCTTCAAGAGCCGGGCGAACATCACCTGGCACGTCACGCCGGAGGCCATGGTGTATTACACCTGGTCGCAGGGCTTCCGTCCGGGCGGCTTCAACCGCAACGGTGGCAATCAGTACATCTACGGCACGGATGGCGTGAAACAGTTCGTGCTGCCGAGCACCTACCAGTCCGACTCGCTCACGAACAATGAGGTCGGCTGGAAGACCCAGTGGCTCGACAACCGGCTGCAGTGGAACGGCTCGATCTACCAGGAGAACTGGAACAACGTCCAGGTCGGCTTCTTCGACCCAGGTCAAACCGGCAACTTGTCCTTCGGCACCAACGGTCAGAACTTCCGGGTGCGCGGTCTCGAGACCTCGATCATCGCGCGGGTCACGCGCGGTCTGACGCTGCAGGGTGCCGCCTCCTGGAACCAGAGCGAGCAGACGAATTCGCCCGCCTTGACTGACGGCAACCCGCTGAGCAACAACTACGGCAAGCCGATCACCGAGTCGTGCAGCAGCAAGGGAACCGGCTGCACCCCGATCTCGAACTTGTTCGGACCGGTCGGCAGCCCGAGTGCGAACGCGCCGCCGATCCAGTTCAGCCTGCGGGCGCGCTACGATTGGTCGTTCGACGAATACCACTGGTTTGTGCAGGCGGGTGCAACCCATACAGGTCATTCGTTCACGCAGGCCGGGGCGAATCCGTCACTGTCGGCGGGCCAAGCGATCAACACGACGGTGTTGCGCTTCGAGAATCCGGCGTACTCGACCTACGACGCCTCGTTCGGCGTCGCGAAGGGTGCCTGGAACGCGCAGGTCTATGGTCAGAACCTCGGCAACTCGAATGCCAGCGTGTTCACGAACACCGGACAATTCGTCGTTGCGCAGACCGTGCTGCGGCCGCGGGTGATCGGTGTGAGTTTCGGCTACAAGTTCTAGGACTGGCCTTGTCTTGGCATCGGAATCGAAAGCGGGCACTCGTGCCCGCTTTCTTTTTTTCAAAGGATGGGACGGATGAACGCGCCGGATGAGACGATCGAGGCGCAGGTAGCGAACATCCGGGCGATGCTCGAGCGCAATGAATTCGCCGCAGCGCTCGCCGCCGGCGAGGCGCTCGCGGCGCTCGTCCCCGAGAATCGCGACGTCCTTTACCTGGTCGCGGTGAGCCAGCGGCACCTGCAGCGCATTCCTGAAGCCTTCGCTACCCTCGAGCGGATCGAGAGGCTCTACCCGAACTACAGCCGCCTGTATCAAGAGCGCGGCCACTGCCACGTCATGCGGCGCGACGCCGCGCATGCGATCGAGGCCTTTCTCGGCGCGGTGAACCGCAACCCGGCGCTGCCCGGGAGCTGGCGCGCGCTGCAATCGCTGTATCGCATGAACGGCGATATGACGAATGCGCAGACCGCGGCGAGCCACGTGGCGATCCTCGCGGGACTGCCGGTCGAGGTGGTTACCGCGACGAGCATGTTCCATGACGGCGAACTCGCCCAGGCCGAGCGCATCACCCGTGACTTTTTGTTGCGCAACGGTCATCACGTCGAGGCGATGCGGCTGCTCGCGCGGATCGGCATCGAGCACGAGATCTTCGACGATGCCGAAACGCTGCTCGATGGTGTTCTTGCGCTTGCACCCGATTACCAGGCGGCGCGCTTCGATCTCGCCCGTACGCTGCTCGCCCGGCACAAGCACACGCAGGCGCTCGCGGAACTCGAACATCTGTTGAAGTTGGAGCCGGACAACCGGCTCTACCGCACGACCTACGCGACGACTTTCGTCGGCCTCGGTGACCATGAGCGGGCGCTGACGATCTATCGAGAACTGCTGGCCGATTCACCGCAGGCCGCCGTCATACAGCTATCGATCGCCCATTGCCTCAAGACCTTGGGCCGCCAGGCAGAGGCGATCGACGCCTACCGGGCCGCGGTGCGGATCCGCCCGGAATACGGCGATGCCTACTGGAGCCTTGCGAATCTGAAAACCTTCCGCTTCACCGACGAGGAGGTTGCACGAATGCGCCGCGAAGAAGCGGTGTCGACGACGCCTCTCGTCGATCGCTATCACTTGTGTTTCGCGCTCGGCAAGGCGTTCGAGGACCGGGCGGAATACGCCGAATCGTTCCATTATTACGAGCGTGGCAATGAGTTGAAGATGAGCGAGAGCCGTTACCGCCCCGAACCGGTCGAGCAGAACGCGCAGCTGCAGGCGAAGGTCTGCACACGGGAGTTCTTCGAGGCGCGCCGCGGCTTCGGACATGAGGATCCGGCGCCGATCTTCATCGTCGGCCTGCCCCGCTCCGGATCGACGCTGCTCGAACAAATTCTCGCCTCGCACTCGCAGGTCGAGGGGACGATGGAACTGGCCGATGTGCCACGCCTGGTCAACGAACTGCAGGGCCGGGACCACGAGGGCGTCGAGCCGCGCTACCCCGGCGTGTTGGCCGGGATGACGGCGGAGGATTTCCGCCGCTTCGGCGAACGCTACATCAACGACACGCGGATCTACCGCGGCGCCAAGCCGCGTTTCATCGACAAGATGCCGAACAACTTCCGTCATATCGGCCTGATCCACCTCATGCTGCCGAACGCGAAGATCATCGATGCGCGTCGAGAGCCGATGGCCTGTTGCTTCAGCAATTTCAAACAGCTGTTCGCCTCGGGACAGGAATTCACCTACGGCCTGCAGAACATCGCCCGCTACTACCGCAGCTACATCGACCTGATGGAGCACTGGAATCGGGTGCTGCCGGGACGGATTTTGACGGTCCGTCATGAGGATGTGGTCGAGGACCTCGAGGGCAATGTGCGCCGGCTGCTCGAATTTTGCGGGCTCGACTTCGAGCCTGCCTGCCTCGAGTACTACAAGACCGAACGCAGCATCCGCACTGCGAGCTCGGAACAGGTGCGCCGGCCGATCTTCAAGGAAGGTCTGGATCAGTGGCGGCGCTTCGAACCCTGGTTGGGGCCGCTTAAGGCGGCCCTGGACGGGCGCTGGTAGAATCGCCGCACGGGCGTTTCCGCCCGGTTTCTTAGTCGGCGCGACCATGGCAACAACGGCGAACCGTCCGCTCGAAGAGTTCGTTGAAACCCAGATTCGGCATGTCCGCACGCTGCTCGAAGCCCGTCGGTTCCAGGACGCACTCGATGCCGCGCTGAAGCTGCTCGAATCGGCTGCCGGGAACCGCGACGCCCTTTATCTCGTCGCGGTCGCGCAGCGCTACCTCGGCCGGATCGCCGACGCCCTGCGCACACTCGAGACCCTGGAAGGTTTTCATGCCGATTTCGGCAGGCTGCACCAGGAGCGCGGACATTGTTACCGGCTCGTCGGTGAGACCGCCAGTGCGATCGAGTGCTACCGGCGCGCGGTCGCTGCGAACGGCTCGCTGGCTGCGAGCTGGCGCGCGCTCGCCGAACTATGCCGTGCCACAGGCCAGGCGGCCGAGGCCGAAGCCGCCGCCGGGGAGGTTCTGCGCCTCGCGCAGCTGCCGCCGCCGGTCGTCGCGGCCGCCGGAATGATCGCGGAAGGCGATTTGCAGCGCGCCGAGCAGTTGCTGCGGAAGTTTTTGCGGGTCCATGTCGAGCACGTCGAGGCGATGCGTCTGCTCGCCCAAATCGGCGTCAAGCTCGAGGTGCTCGACGATGCGGAATTCCTGCTGGAAAGTGCACTGCAGTTCGCACCCGAACATCGCGCTGCACGTTATGAATATGCCCTCGTGCTTGCACAACGACACAAGCATGCCGGGGCCCTTGCGGAAGCTGAAAAGCTGCTGGCGCTCGAGCCGCGGAATCGGGCGTTTCGCATCATTCAAGCCAACGCGCTGGTCGGTCTCGGCCGGCAGGAACCGGCACTGCGGATTTTTCGCGACCTGTTGGCGGACTCGACGCAAGCGGCGGACCTTTACCTGTCGATCGGCCATGCCGAGAAGACCCTCGGCCATCAAGCCCAGGCGATCGAGGCATATCGGCAGGCCGCGGCGGTGCGGCCGGATTTCGGCGACGCCTACTGGAGTCTCGCGAATCTCAAGACCTATCGTTTCGACGAGGATGTGATCGAGCGCATGCGCTTGCTGGAGGCCGGCGACTCGATACCCCCGGCCGATCGATTTCACTTGTGTTTCGCCCTCGGCAAGGCGCTCGAGGATCATGGGCGCTACGAGCAATCCTTCCGCTATTACGCTCGCGGCAATGCCTTGAAGAAGGTCGAATGTGGGTATGCAGCCGATGTCTTGGAGCGCAGCTTGCGCCTGCAGATCCGGGTCTGCAGCGGCGAATTCCTGCGGACTCGTGCGGGACTCGGATGCCCGGATCCCGCGCCGATCTTCGTGGTCGGCCTGCCGCGGTCAGGCTCCACGCTGATCGAGCAGATTCTCGCCTCCCACTCCCAAGTGGATGGCACGGCGGAGCTGCCGGAGATCCCCCAGATCGTGCAGCTGCTCGCCGGCCGGGAGGTCAAGGACGCGCCGCCGCGCTACCCGTCGGTGCTGCGCGAGCTGCCGCCCGAGCGCCTGCGTGAACTTGGGGAGAAATACATCGCCGACACCCGCGTGTACCGCTCCGGCGCGGCCTACTTCATCGACAAGATGCCGAACAACTTTCGGCATCTGGGACTGATCCGGTTGATCCTGCCGAACGCGAAGATCATCGACGCGCGCCGCGACGCGATGGCCTGTTGCTTCAGTAATTTCAAACAGCTGTTCGCCTCCGGCCAGGAGTTTACCTACGGTATCGAGGACATCGCACGATACTATCGACTTTACGTCGAACTGATGGAGCACTGGGATGCCGTCCTGCCCGGCCGGGTGCTGCGTGTCCGGCACGAAGAGTTGATCGAGGATCTCGAGGGCGGGGTACGCCGCCTGCTCGATTATTGTGGCTTGGACTTCGAGCCTGCGTGTCTGGAGTACTACAAAACCGAGCGCGGTATTCGCACGGCGAGCTCGGAACAAGTGCGCCGGCCGATCAATCGCGACGGCGTGGATCAGTGGCGCCACTACGAGCCGTGGTTGGCTCCGTTGCGTGAGGCGCTCGGTTCCCTGGCTGCAGGGCCTGCCTAGAGGGTGTTTGCAATAGACTGCGTGACAACACGCGAATCGAGGAGATCTCATGGCGAAGTTCCCCGGAAGCGGCACGTACGCTCGCTTCGCAGCCGGCGCCCTGGCTCTGGCGGCGGTACTCGGCTTTCGCGTGTCGCGGGCCGGCGACTACCATCCGATCACAGCGACGATGAGCGATCGCACCGTCGTGCTGAACGGCCGCCAGTTGACGATCGGCGAAGTCGTCGACGTCGCCCGTCATGGCGCGCGCGTCGATTTAAGCCCCGGAGCCCGTCGACGCTCGGCCGACGCCTACGGTCTGCTGCTGGAGGCGGCTCGCGAGGGCGTGCCGGTGTACTGGTTCAATCGCGGTTCGGGGGCGGACCGGCAGAGCCAGGTCTTTTCCGGTGATCCGACCTCGCCGGAGAATGCGAAGCGATTGGCGGCCAGGGAATTGGCGCTGTTTCGACGTGGTGCTCTAGTCGGTCTCGGCCCCGAGATCGAGGATGAGTCGGTGGTACGCGCGATGATGGTCGTGCGCGCGAATACGATGATCTACGAAGCCGCGAGTCCCGCGCTGACACAAAGGCTGCTTGACCTGTTGAACGACCGCATCACACCGGTCGTTGAGTCCCGCGGCACCGTCGGTGAAGGCGACCTGAGCCAGTTCATGAACGTCGCGGCAACGATGGTGGGCGCCGGCGATGCCTATTACAGGGGTGTGCGCATGCCGGCCGCGCTGGCTCTGAAGCGGGCCGGTCTCGAGCCGCTCGCCCCGTTCGGCGCCGACGACAGCGCCCTCGAAAGCACGAACGCCTATTTCACGGGGCTTGCGGCGCTAATGACCTACGATGCGCGTGAGGCCCTTTCCTGGGCGGACCTGAGCTACGCGATCGATCTGAACGGCATGAACAGCGATGTCGCCCCGCTCGCCCTCCCGGTCAGGCAGAGCCGCCCTTTCAAATGGTTGAACTGGGACGCGGCGCGCGTGCTCGACATGATTCGTGGCAGCTATTTGTTCGACCGCGACGACAAGCGCATCATCCAGGATCCGGAGAGTCTGCGCGCCTCGTCGCTGCGTCAGGGCTCGGCCTGGCAGGCCTGGGCGCAGATGCGCGACGACCTGTCGATCCAGATGAACTCTTCGGATCACAATCCGGCGGTTCGCGTCGGTGCCTCGCCGGGCGATTCCTGGGAACTCGACACGCCGCAACTGCGCCAGTTCTATGTCAAGGGGGGACCGTTGAGCCACGGTGAGCATGGCTACGTTCTGTCGGATGCGAACTGGGACCCCTACCCGCTCGCCAATGACATCGAGGCGTTCACGATCGCGCTTGCCAACATGGACGCGGCGATTTCCCAGCGGATTCTTCGATTCAACAGCACGTTCTTCACGGTCATGCCGCCGATGCCGGACGTGCCCGGCAAGGCCGACAGCTACGGCCTAACCCGGGCGAGCGACTTCGACACGGCGAGCCTGATGCAGGAAATCCAGGGCTTGATCGATCCGGTGCCCCCGGAAGGCGATGCGCTGGTCGGCAACGTCGAGGATCTGCAGGCGCAAACCCGTTTGAAGGTGCGCCGCGCCGACAAGGCGGTCGCGGACACCGTCGACCTGCTCGCCGAGGATCTTCTGACGGGCACCTATTGGCTCGACATGCGCAAGCTGCAGGATTCTAGCCGCACCTTCGGCCCCGCGCCCACCGCGGTCTGGAGCGCGTTTCGGCGCGTCGTCCCGTTCAAACCCGACGAGGCACTGGCCCTCACGCGGCCGGTGGCGACGGTCGCCGCGGACTTCATTCACGATCATCCGGCGGACACCTTCTACGGTGCAAGCGCCAAGGCGGCTCGTTGAGAGTGGCGACCGCCGCCCCGGCGCCGCGCGTTCGCTGGCGGATTTTCGCCTTCCTGTTCGGCTTCGGTCTGCTGGCATACGTGCAGCAGAGGAGCATCACGGTCGCCGCCGACCACATCATGCCCGATCTGTCGCTGAGCCAGCTGCAGATCGGCTGGATCGAACAGGCCTTCGTGATTGGCTACGCGCTGTTTCAGATGCCCGGAGGGTTGTTCGGGCAGCGCTTCGGCGCCCGACGCACCTTCGTTGTCATCGGACTCGCCGCCTGCGCGGCGATGATGGCGACCTCCGCGGGCCCGGCCTTGCTCGCCGGGCGGGCATTGTTCCTCGAATTGCTCGCTGTGCAGCTGCTGCTCGGCATCTCACAGGCGGCGATCTTTCCGGTATCCGCGGGTGTGTTCGAGGCTTGGTTTCCGCCGCAGCGCTGGACCTTCGTGCAGGGTCTGCAAACGATGGGCTTGCAACTCGGCGCGGCCATGACGCCGCCCTTGATCGCGATACTGATGCAGGGGTTCGGCTGGCAGCGCGCGCTGTTCTGGACGACCCTGCCCGCGCTTGCCCTGATCGGGCTGTGGGCCTGGTATGCGCGCGACACCCCGGCGGCGCATCCGTCGATGACGGCCGCCGAACTTGCGGAAATCGGCGATCACGCCACCTCTGCGCCCACCGCGCCGGCCGGCGCG
>JABEVI010000075.1 GCA_013044085.1 Steroidobacteraceae bacterium | reverse complement strand
GTGCCGCCGGATGATCTGCAGAACGTGCCGGCGGCAACGCTCGTGCGCCTCAACGAGACGCCATGAACGCGCCCCTGCCCAGCGCCGCGGTCGCCTTGAACGCCCTGCTCGACGGCATGAGCGTGCCGGGCGGCATTGGCGTGCCGGGCGGCGTCAGCGTGTCGGATCTGACGCTCGACAGCCGCGAGGCGCGGCCCGGCAGCTTGTTCTTCGCGCTGCCGGGCCGCAATACGCACGGCCTTGCGCATTGCGCGGACGCGGTCAGCCGTGGTGCGGTCGCGGTGTTGTGGGAGCCGGACGGGCGCTCGGCGCCGCCGTCGTTGCCCGCCGGCGTGTTCGCCGCGCCGGTCCGGAATTTGTCGAGTCTCGTCGGGTCGATCGCCGACCGCTTCTTCGGCGAACCGTCGGCCGCGATGCAGGTGCTGGCGTTCACCGGCACGAACGGCAAGACGACGTGCGCGTACCTTCTCGCGCAGGCGTTCGAGCGCCTGGGAACGCGCGCCGGCTACGCCGGCACGATCGGCTGGGGGCGGATCGGGCGACTGGTTGCGCAGAGTCACACGACCGCCGATGCGATCAGCGTGCACCGAAGGCTCGCCGCGATGCGCAGCGAAGGCGTCGGCGTCGTTGCGATGGAGGTCTCCTCGCACGCGCTCGATCAGCATCGGATCGACGGCGTGCGTCTCGCCTGCGCGGCGTTTACGAACCTCAGCCGCGATCATCTCGACTACCACGGCACGATGCAGGCCTATGCGGCCGCGAAGTCGCGGCTGTTCGAATTTCCCGGCCTGCGGCGGATGGTGATCAACGTCGGCGACCCCTTCGGTCGCGAACTGGCACAGCGTTGCGCGGGGCAGGCGGCGTTGACGGCGGTCTGGGTGGGCGGCGCCGACGGCGCCGATGAGCCGGCATCGCGACGCTTGTATGCGCTCGAGGTCGCGGCGCAGTCGCGCGGCACGCGTCTTGCGATCGAGGGCAGCTACGGCCGGGCGACGCTGCGCACGAAACTGATCGGCCGCTTCAACGCCGAGAACGCCATCCTCGTGCTCGGCTGTCTGCTCGCCGTGGGTGAACCTATGGCCGGGGCCGTCGCGGCGCTCGGGGACTGCGAGGCGCCGCCGGGGCGCATGCAACTGGTGGCGGCGAGCGGCGAGGAGCGGGCGCTCGCGGTGATCGATTATGCGCACACGCCGGATGCGCTCGGCAAAGCGCTCACGGCGCTGCGCGAGCACTGCCGCGGCGCCTTGTGGTGCGTGTTCGGTTGTGGGGGTGACCGTGACGCCGGCAAGCGGCCGTTGATGGGCGCGATCGCCGATGCGCTCGCCGACCATCTGATCATCACCGACGATAATCCGCGCTCGGAGGATCCGGCGGCGATCGTGCGCGCCATTCTCGAGGGCGTGACGTCGCACGTCGCGCAGGTGATCCATGACCGTGCGAGGGCGATCGCGACGGCGCTCGCGGCGGCGGGCGCGGGCGATGTCGTCTTGATCGCCGGCAAGGGGCACGAGGACTATCAGATCTACGGCACGCAGCGGCGCCTCTTCAGCGACCTGGACGAGGCGCGTCGCCACCTCGGGGAGGCCGCGTGAAGCCTCGTCTGCAGGATGCGGCGCGGGTGCTCGGCGGGCGGCTGATCGGCGCGGACGCGGCGTTCACGGCCGTCTCGACCGACACCCGCAGCCTTGACCAAGGGGCGCTGTTCGTCGCGCTGCGCGGACCGAATTTCGACGGCGCCGATTTCATCGCGGCCGCGGCGGCGGCCGGTGCGGCCGGCGCGATCCTCGCACGGCCGTCTGCAGCGGCGTTGCCACAGATCCTCGTCGAAGACCCGCTGGCGGCCTTGCAGGCGCTCGCGAAGGCCTGGCGCGAGGACTTCAAGACGCCGATCGTCGCCGTCGCCGGCAGCAACGGCAAGACGAGCACCAAGGAGATGATCGGTGCGATCCTCGCGCGCCGTGGTCCGTGCCTGGTGACGCGCGGCAATCTCAATAATCACATTGGCGTGCCCCTGACCTTGCTGCGCCTCGAGACGCGCCACCTCGGCGCGGTGGTGGAAATCGGCGCCAACCGTGTCGGTGACGTCGCCGCGCTGCTGCCGCTCGTGCGGCCGAGCGTGGCCGTGGTCACGAACGCCGGCGCCGAGCACCTCGAGGGTTTTGGCGATCTCGACGGTGTCGCCCGTGGCGAGGGCGAGGCGTTCGCGGGTCTTCTTGCGGACGCGACCGCCGTGATCAACGCCGACGATGCCTATGCGTCGTACTGGCGTGGGCTCGCCGGGGCGCGGCGCGTGTTGAGCTTCGGTCTCGGCGAGACGGCGGATTTTCGCGCGCGCGAGGAGTGGCTCGGCATTCAGGACGGCGAGTTCGTGACCCGGTTCACGCTCGACAGTCCGCTCGGTGCGGCGCCGATCCTCGTGCACGCCGGCGGCCGGCACAACCTCATGAACGCACTGGCGGCGGCGGCGGCGGCGGCCGCCGCCGGCGCGTCGCTCACCGAGATCGCGGCGGGGCTCGCCGACTTTCGGCCCGTCGCCGGCCGCTTGCAACTGAAGGCCGGCGTGCGCGACAGCTTCATCATCGATGACTCGTACAACGCCAATCCGAGTTCGGTGCGCGCCGGACTCGACGTGCTCGGCGCACTCGCCGGGGAGAAGTGGCTGGTGCTGGGGGAGATGGCCGAACTCGGCGCGAGCGCGCAGGCGAGCCACGTCGAGATCGGGTCCTATGCGCGTGCGCGCGGCGTCGCCCGCCTGTTCGGTTTCGGCACACTGTCGGGGCGCGCGGTCGAGGCCTTCGGCGCGGGCGCCGAGTGGTTCGCGGATGCCGACGAGCTGTGCCGCCGGTTGCTGGCGCAGATCGGCCCGGGCGTTACGGTGCTCGTGAAGGGCTCGCGCGTGAATCGACTCGAGCGCGTGGTCGCGGCGCTCACGGTCGCGGCGGACACCCCCGCCGCGCGGGCGGGCTGAACGCACATGCTGCTGTATCTCTCCCAAATCCTCGCGCGCCACGACTCGGGCTTTCGTGTCTTCCAGTACCTTACGCTGCGCGGCATCCTGGCGGCGATCACGGCGCTGCTGGTCTCCCTGCTCGTCGGTCCGCGCATGATCGACGCCCTGGGCCGCTACCAGATCGGCCAGCGCGTGCGCGCCGACGGCCCGAAATCGCATCTGCCGAAGGCGGGCACGCCGACGATGGGCGGCGGCCTGATCATGGTCGCGATCGCGTTCAGCACGCTGTTATGGGCGGATCTGTCGAACCGCTTCATCTGGATCCTGCTGCTGACCACGCTCGCCTTCGGGCTGATCGGTTTCTACGACGATTACCTGAAACTCGTCGTCGGCAATTCGAAGGGGCTCGCGGCGCGCCGCAAGTACCTCGCGCAGTCGGTCGCGGGGCTCGGCGCGGCATTCGCGCTCTACCATTTCCACCAGCTGCCGGCGGAGACCTCGCTGTACGTGCCGTTCTTCAAGACGGTGGCGGTGCCGATGGGCGCGCTCGGCTTCATCGCGCTTTCCTACTTCGTGATCGTCGGCACCAGCAATGCGGTCAACCTGACCGACGGCCTCGATGGTCTGGCGATCATGCCGGCGGTGATGGTCGCGGCGGCGCTCGGGGTGTTCGCCTACGCGACCGGCAACGTCAAGTTCGCCACCTATCTGCAGATTCCGTATATCCCCGGGGTCGGCGAGGTGCTGATCTTCAGCGCGACGCTGGTTGGCGCCGGACTCGGCTTCCTGTGGTTCAACGCCTACCCGGCCCAGGTGTTCATGGGGGATGTCGGCGCGCTTGCGATCGGCGCGAGCCTCGGCACGGCGGCCGTGATCGTGCGCCAGGAGATCGTGCTGTTCGTGATGGGCGGCGTGTTCGTGCTCGAGACGGTGTCGGTGATGCTGCAGGTCGCCTCCTTCAAGCTGACCGGCAAGCGGTTGTTTCGAATGGCCCCGATCCACCACCATTTCGAGTTGAAGGGCTGGGCGGAGCCGAAGGTGATCGTGCGCTTCTGGATCATCAGCTTCGTGCTCGTACTGGCGGGTCTTGCGACCCTGAAGATCCGATGAGCGTCGTCGTCGCAGGTCTGGGCAAAACGGGTGTCTCCTGCATCCGCCATCTGCTGCGCCGTGGTGTGCCGGTGCGCGCGACCGACTCGCGCGATGCGCCGCCGGGGCTTGCGAGCCTCGGCGAGCTCGCCGGGCGCGTCGAGTTGCGCCTGGGCGGGCTCGACGCCGGGCTGCTCGAGGGCGCCTCGCAGCTGCTCATGTCTCCGGGCTTGTCGCTCGAGGAGCCGATCGCGCGCGCCGCCCGCGACCGCGGCATCGAGGTGATCGGCGACGTGGAATTGTTCGCCCGCGCGGCCACCGCCCCGGTGGTCGGCATCACCGGCACGAACGGCAAGAGCACCGTGACGAGCCTGGTCGCGCACCTGGCGCGCGGCGCCGGCAAGCGCGTGCTCGCCGGCGGCAATCTCGGCGAACCGGCGCTCGATCTGCTCGATGCGCCCGTGCCGGATCTGTACGTGCTCGAGTTGTCGAGCTTTCAGCTGGAGACGAGCTTCTCGCTCGCGCCGTGCGCGGCGACGGTGTTGAACCTGAGCGCCGACCACCTGGACCGCTACGGGTCGATCGAGGACTACGCACGCGCCAAGCAGCGCATCTTCGCGCATGCCGCTTCGATGGTGCTGAACGCCGAGGATCCGCGGGTCATGGCGATGCGCCGTGAGGGCGTGCCGACGCGCACCTTCGCCGTGCGGCGCGCCGATGCCGACTACGCGCTGGCGGCCGGCTCGGGTGGCGCCGACATGCTCGTGCGCCACGGCGAGCCGCTCATCGAGGCATCGGCCCTGAAGATCATGGGCCGCCACAATCTCGCCAACGCGCTCGCCGCGCTCGCGCTCGGCGAGGCCGCCGGGCTCGATCGCGGGCCGATGCTCGCGGCGCTCAAGACGTTTGCCGGCCTGCCGCACCGCTCGCAGTGGATTGCCGATGTCGACGGGGTGCGCTTCGTCGATGACTCGAAGGGCACCAACGTCGGCGCGACGCTCGCCGCGGTCGAGGGCAGCGAGCGGCGGCTGGTGATGATCCTCGGCGGCGACGGCAAGGGGCAGCAGTTCGCGCCGCTCGCCGCGGCGTTGCGCGGCCGGGCGCGCGCCGCGGTGCTGATCGGCCGGGATGCGGCGCTGATCGCGGCGGCGATCGGCTGCGTCTGTCCGTTCGAACATGCCGCTTCCATGCCCGAGGCGGTCGCCGCGGCGGCGCGGCTCGCGCGCGCGGGTGACACCGTGCTGTTGTCGCCGGCCTGCGCGAGTCTCGACATGTTTCGCGACTATGCGCATCGCGGCGAGGTGTTCGCGGCCGCCGTGCACGAACTCGCGGAGCGGCACCGATGAGCGCGACCACGATGATGTATGGGATGCGCGCCCGCGAACGGATGCCGTACGCCTGGGATCCGGTGACGGTCGGCATCTGCGCGGCGCTGTTCCTGGTCGGCTTGATCATGGTGACCTCGGCGTCGATGTCGATCGCCGGCCGCGATTACGGCAATCCGTTCTATTTCCTCGTGAGGCAGTTCGTTTACGGCTTCCTCGGCATCGGCTTTGCCTGGTTGGTCACGCGTGTGCCGACCCGCCTGTGGGACCGGTACGCATTGTTCTTCCTGATGTGCGGGATGGCGTTGCTGCTGGTGGTGTTGATTCCCGGGATTGGCGCGCGGGTCAACGGTTCGCGTCGCTGGATGCGGATCGGCCCGGCGAGCTTCCAGGTCTCCGAGCTCGCGCGCGTCTTGATCGTGAACTGGGTCTGCGGTTACTGCGTGCGCAAGCGCGCGGAACTCGAAGAATCCCTGGTGGGCGTCCTGAAGCCGATCGGCCTGATCGGGTTCGCCTCGTTGCTGCTGTTGCTCGAACCGGATTTCGGGGCGACCACGGTGCTGTTCGTGACCGGCCTCGCCGTGCTGTTCGTCGCCGGCACGCGCCTGCGCTACGTGATCCTGCTGCTGGTCGCGGGGACCGCGGCATTGGGCGTGCTGGCGGTGACCTCGGCGTACCGGCTGAAGCGGCTCACGGTCTTCCTGCATCCGTGGAATCATCCCTTCAACAGCGGCTTTCAGCTCACCCAGTCGCTGATCGCGTTCGGCCGCGGCTCCTGGTTCGGGGTCGGTCTCGGCAACAGCGTGCAGAAGCTGTTCTATCTGCCGGAAGCGCACACCGACTTCGTGTTCGCCGTGCTTGCCGAGGAACTCGGTCTGGTCGGGGTGATCGGCGTCATCGCGCTGTTCGTCGCCCTGGTGTGGCGCTCGATCGGCATTTCGCGGATGGCGGCTCGGGCGGGGCTGCACTATCAGTCCTACCTCGCGCTCGCCTTCGGGGTGTGGATCGGCCTGCAGGCGATCATCAACATGGGCGTCAACATGGGCGTGTTGCCGACCAAGGGTCTGACGCTGCCGCTGATCAGCTACGGGCGCAGCAGCCTGCTGGTGACGCTGGCGTGGATCGGGGTGCTGCTGCGCATCTATCACGAGACCCAGTGTGCGTCGCGGGCGGCGGTGATGCGCCCGCCGGGAGATCCGCGATGATCGGCGGCCCGGTGTTGATCATGGCCGGCGGCACCGGTGGGCATGTCTTTCCCGCGCTCGCGGTCGCCCGAGTGCTGCGCGAGCGTGGCGTCGCGGTTGTCTGGCTCGGCGTGCCGGCGAGCATGGAGGCGCGACTGGTGCCGGCGAACGGCTTTGCGATCGAGTGGGTGCGGGTCTCAGGGATCCGCGGCAAGGGTGTGTTCGCCTGGCTGCTCGCGCCGCTGCGCCTTGCACGGGCCGTCCTCGAGGCCGGCGCGGTGTTGCGACGCCGCCGGCCGCGCGCGGTGCTCGGCGCCGGCGGCTTCGTCAGCGGTCCGGGCGGCATCGCCGCGTGGCTGCTGCGCATCCCGCTGCTGATTCACGAGCAGAACGCGGTCGCCGGCATGACCAATCGCTGGCTCGCGCGCATCGCGAGCGAGGTGCTGGAGGCGTTTCCCGGCAGCTTCGGCCCGAACGTGTCCGCCCGATGCATCGGCAATCCAGTGCGTGCCGAGATCGCCGCGCTCGAGGCGCCGGCGGTGCGCTTCTCGCGCCGCGACGGCGCCATCCGCATCCTGGTGGTCGGCGGCAGTCAGGGGGCGAGGCGCCTGAATGAGCTGCTGCCCGCCGCGCTTGCGCGTCTGCCGGGGCGGCCTGCGTTCGAGATCCGGCATCAAACCGGCGAGCGCGATCTGCCGCGCGTGCGCGAGGCGTACGCGCGCATCGGGCTGCAGGCGCACAGCAGCGCGTTCATCGAGGACATGGCCGAAGCCTATGCGTGGGCGGACCTCGCCGTGTGCCGCGCCGGCGCGCTGACGATCGCCGAACTGCAGGCGGCCGGGCTCGGCGCGATCCTGGTGCCGTTCCCGGCGGCGGTCGACGATCACCAGACGCGCAATGCCGAGGTGCTGGTGAGGGTCGGCGCCGCCCGCGTGGTGCAGGAACGCGAGCTCGATGAGCGGCGGCTCGCCGGCATGATCGGCGAGCTGGCGGCGGATCGAGGCGCGCTGCTGGCGATGGCGCAGGCGGCGCGCGGTTCCGCGGTCAGCGATGCGGCCACGACCCTCGCCGAGCTGTGCCTGGCCGCCGGAGCGCCGCCATGACCGATCGCATGCGACGCATCCAGCGCATCCATTTCGTCGGCATCGGCGGCAGCGGCATGGGGGGCATCGCCGAGGTGCTGTTGAACTTGGGTTATGAAATTCAGGGCTCCGATGCACGCGAGAACGCCGTGACGCGCCGCCTGGCGCGCCTCGGCGTGCGCGTGTTCATCGGCCACGCCGCCGAGCACCTCGGCGCCGCCGATGTGGTGGTCGTGTCGAGCGCGGTCAACCAGGCGAACCCCGAGGTCGCCGCCGCGCTTGGCCGGCGCATTCCGGTCGTGCCGCGCGCCGAGATGCTCGGCGAGCTGATGCGGTTCCGTTACTCGATCGCGATCGCCGGCACGCACGGCAAGACGACCACGACGAGCCTGATCGCGAGCCTGCTCGCCGAGGGCGGCCTGGACCCGACCTTCGTGATCGGCGGGCGTCTGAAGAGCGCGGACAGCAATGCGCGCCTCGGCGCCGGGCGGTATCTGGTTGCGGAGGCCGACGAGAGCGACGCCTCGTTCATGCATTTGCAGCCGATGATCGCGGTCGTCACGAACATCGACAACGACCACCTCGGGACCCACGAGGGCGACTTCGGGCGCCTGAAGCAGAGCTTCGTCGACTTTCTCCACAACCTGCCGTTCTACGGCCTTGCGGTGCTGTGCATCGAGGATGCCGAGGTGCGCGCGATCCGCGATGCGGTCGGGCGCTCGTGCATCACCTACGGCTTCGAGCAGGCCGCCGACGTGCGCGCGGTCGAGGTGCGCCGCGAGGGACTGCAGTCCCGCTTCGAGGCGCTTCGCGAGGGCCGGACACCGCTGCCGATCACGCTCAACCTGCCCGGCCGCCACAACGTATTGAACTCGCTCGCGAGCATCGCCGTCGCGACCGAACTCGGCATCGAGGATGGCGCGATCCAGCGCGCGCTCGAGAACTTCCAGGGCATCGACCGCCGCATGCAGCAGTTGGGCGAGATCCGCTGGGCGGGTGGCTGCGCCTTGCTGGTCGATGACTACGGGCACCATCCGACCGAGGTCGCCGCGACCCTCGAGGCGGTCCGGCAGGGCTGGCCGGAGCGCCGGCTGGTGCTCGTGTTCCAACCCCACCGCTTCACCCGCACGCGCGATTTGCTCGATGACTTCGCGCGGGTGCTCGGCGAGGCCGACGTGTTGCTGGTCACCGAGGTCTACGCCGCCGGTGAAGCGCCGATCGCCGGTGCCGACGGGCGCGCGATCTGCCGCGCGGTGCGCGGCCGCGGGCTCGTCGAGCCGGTGTTCATCGAGCATCTCGATGATCTGGCCGATTCCCTGGGCGGCGTGCTGCGCGACGGTGACCTCGTGTTGACGATGGGCGCGGGCAGCATCAGCGCCGCCGCGCACGATCTGAAGGCGCGTCTTGCGCCCGGAGTGCGCCCATGAGCGCGCTCGCCCGCGCACCGCAGGTGCCGCCGCAGTTCGAGGCGCGCGTGCTGCGCGACGTATCGATGGCGAAGCACACCTCCTGGCACGTGGGCGGAACGGCGGATCTGTGTTTCGTGCCGCGCGACGTACGCGAGTTGGCGGCATTCCTGCGCCAGCTCGAGCCGCAGCTGCCGATCCTGTGGGTCGGTCTCGGCAGCAACCTGCTGGTTCGTGACGGTGGCGTGCGCGGCGTGGTGATCATGACGCATGGCGCGCTCGGCGCCCTCGCACGCGTCAACGCGACCACGATCCAGGCCGAGGCGGGCGTGCCGTGCGCGCGCATCGCGCGCCAGTGCGTGCAGTGGGGACTCGGATCGGCCGAGTTCCTCGCCGGCATTCCCGGCACCCTCGGCGGCGCGCTGGCGATGAACGCCGGCGCCTGGGGTGGGGAGACCTGGCGGCACGTCCTCGAGGTCGACACGCTCGATCGGCGCGGCCTCGTGCGTACGCGCCCCGCCGCCGATTTCGAGGTCGGCTACCGCAGCGTGCATGGCCCCGAGGGTGAATGGTTCGTCGCCGCCCGGCTGCACTTCGAGCCGCGGCCGGATGTGGACAGCGGCGTGATCCGGGATCTTCTGGAACGGCGCAAGCAGAGCCAGCCGATCGGCGAGTGGAGCTGCGGGTCGGTGTTCACGAACCCGCCGGGCGAGCACGCGGCGCGCTTGATCGAGACCGCGGGGTTGAAGGGCTTTCGCATCGGTGATGCCGCGGTGTCGATGAAACACGCCAATTTCATCATCAATCACGGAGCGGCGCGCGCCGTGGATATCGAGGCCGTGATCCGTCACGTCCAGGAAACGGTCGCCGCGCGCCACGGAATCCTGCTGCGCACGGAAGTGCGCATCGTCGGAGAAAGCGAATGAGCTTGCTGGTGAATGTCGTGCGGCCACGCCGGATCGAGGATCCGCGCGCCTTCGGCCGGGTCGCGGTGCTGCAGGGCGGGGACTCGGCCGAGCGCGAGATCTCGCTGCTCTCCGGCGGTGCGGTGCTCGAGGCGCTGCGCAGCCGCGGCGTCGATGCCGAGGCCTTCGATCCGCGCGAGCGGCCGATCCAGGAAATCGCCGGCGAATTCTCGCGTGCCTGGATCGCCTTGCACGGACCCGGCGGCGAGGACGGACTGATGCAAGGCGCCCTCGAATGGCTCGGGGTCCCGTACACCGGCAGCGGCGTGCTCGCCTCGGCGCTGACGATGGACAAACTGAAGACCAAGCTGGTCGTCGCCGGCGCCGGCTGTGCGGTGCCGCCGTTCGTGCTGCTCGACGGGGAGGCCGATTTCGAACGGGCGCTCGCCGCGATCGGTCTGCCGATGATGGTCAAACCCGCCTCGCAGGGCTCGAGCGTCGGCATCACCAAGGTCAAGACGGCCGCGCAGCTGCCCGCGGCCTACGCGGCGGCGCGGGCGGTGGAGAACCTGGTGTTCGCCGAGGCCTTCGTCGGCGGTGGTGAATTCACGGTCGCGATCCTCAACGACCGGGCGCTGCCCTCGATCCGCATCGAACCGGCGACCGAGTTCTATGATTACGAGGCGAAGTACTTTCGCGACGACACGCGCTACGACTGTCCGAGCGGCCTCGATGCGCGCGAGGAGGCGGCGCTCGGGGCCGC
>JABEVI010000286.1 GCA_013044085.1 Steroidobacteraceae bacterium | reverse complement strand
GCTCCGACTTGATCTTCGCCAGCCGTTGCGCGGCCAGATGGGCCGCCGAGGTGCCGGGGAAGCGCGCGAGCACTTCGTGCAACACCCGCTTCGCCTCACTCATCCGGTGCAATTCATCGTCGCAATAGCCGACGTTGAGCATCGCATCCGGTAGCTTGCTCGAACGACCATATCGGTCGATGACCGTCTGGAATTCTCGCCGCGCCGTCTTGAAATCCCGGTTCACGTAGTACGTCTCGCCGAGCCAATATTGGGCGTTGTCCGCGTAGCTGCTGTCCGGGTAGGCGGCCAGGAACTGCTTGAAAGCCGAGCCCGCCTGACCATAGTGCCCCGCCTTCAGCAAGTCGAACGCGGACTGATAGGCGGCCTGGTCGGCGCCCGCCGCCGATGTCGCGGCCGATCCCTGCGGCGGAGAGGATCCGGGCGTCGCCGCCGCAACGCCCTGCGATGAGGCCGTCGGCGCAGCGGCTGAGGTCCCGGCGCCACCGTTCTGCGCCTCGAGTTTGCTCAGCCGTGCGTCGAGATCGGCGTACAGATCGCGCTCACGCTTGCGATCCTCGTTAAGCCTATGGCGCAACTGATCGAGCGAATTGTGCACGGAGCGCAAGTCGGCGCGCGTGGCGGCGAGCTGGTTGGCGAGTCCGAGCAAGCTGCGGTTATCGACCACCCGCTCGACGCGCGTCATGCGCGCATCGAGACTGGCAAGCTTCAGCTGCACCGGATCGGGCTGGGGTGGCGACGTCGCGCAGCCGGCCAGCGCGGCGACGCCCAGACAGGCGACGAAGGCGAGACCGGCTGCGCTTGGCCTCACGGCTGATACACCATGTCGACACGGCGGTTCTTCGCCCAGGCCGCCGCGTTGTCACCCTGCACGGCCGGCCGTTCGGCGCCATAGCTCACGGTGGTGATCTGCGAATCGGCGACTCCCTGGAGCATCAGGGCGCGCCGTACGGCCTGCGCACGACGTTCGCCCAAGCCGATGTTGTATTCGCGGCTGCCGCGGTCGTCCGTATTGCCCTCGAGGCGGATTTGCAGACCCGGATTGGCGGTGAGCGTCTTCGCATGCGCAGCGATGATCACATCGTAAGCCGGGTCGATCTGGGAGCTGTCGAAGGCGAAATAAACCGTACGCTGATCGCGCGCCTCATCGTTGCCGGACTGCGCGATGGCCTGTAGAGAGCTTGTGGCGCCGCCACCGAGCGGCGTCATCGTCGTGCCGCCGCCCCCGGCCCCGCCGGTCGTCGAGCCGGCCGGCACCTCGGTCGCCGCGGTGGGCTGGTCCTTCACCGCGGTCTTGCCGTGGCAGGCGGCCAGCAGCATCGCGCCGCTCAGCAAAAGAATCGTCGTCGGAAGTCGCTTCATGATTTTCTCCATAGGTCGTGCTTGATTGATTCTTTGTCTCAGCTGCGGCTCATTCGCTGCCGAACGGTCCCCATACCGGTTCCTGAACATCCCCCTCGGGGGACATCAGGTTCTGCTGAACCCGCCCGTCCGTGCTCACCAGGGCGAGGATCCCGCGCCCGCTCGAGGAGTGGGTGGCGTAGATGATCTCGGCGCCGTTCGGTGCGTAGCTCGGCGACTCGTCGAAGCGTCCGTGCGTGAGCACATGGATGATGCCGTTGCCCTTCAGCGACAGTGTCCCGATGCGGTAATCCCCGTGGACCCGGGTGACGAGCGCAAGCGACGAGCCGTCCGGCGACAGGCGCGGCCCGGCATTGTACGCGCCTTGGAAGCTCAGGCGTTGCGGACGGCTCCCCGGCGAGAGCGACACCTTGAAGATCTGCGGACCGCCATCGCGATCGGAAGTGAAGTACAGGCTCTTGCCGTCCGGCGACCACTGCGGTTCGGTGTCGATGCCCGGATTATGGGTGATGCGTGTCAAGGCGTGCGTCGCCAGGTCGAGGACATAGATGTCGAGATTGCCGGCACGGTTGGACAGCGTCACCGCAAGTCGCTTGCCGTCGGGCGACCAGGCGGGCGCCTGGTTGACGCCGGCGGTCGCCGAGACGACGCGACGCGCACCAGTCTTGAGCACCTGGACGTAGATCGAGGGCAGCTTGTCCTCGAAGGAAACGTAGGCGAGTTCCTTGCCGTCAGGGGACCAAGCCGGCGACATCAGCGGCTGCCCCGATTGCATCACGACGTGCGGGTTCGCTCCGTCGGCGTCGGCGACCACGAGTTGAAAGGTGCGGTGCGGGACCTGACCGAGCACCAGCACGTAGGCGATGCGCGTGGCGAACGCGCCGCGGATGCCGAGGACGCTCTCGAACACCTTGTCGGCGATCTGATGCCCCGCGAGTCGCAGTCCAGCCGCGTCGGTGTGGATCTCGTAGCCGAAAAGCCGCTGGTGCGTCAGGACGTTGTACAGTTCGAAGCTCAGGTCGTAGCGGTCCGGCGCCGGCATCTTCGTGCGGCCGACCAGAATGTAGTCATCGTCCAATCGACGCCAGTCATCGAAGGAAATCTCCGAGCCGCGATGCGGCATGTCGATCATGTCCTTGCGGCTCATCGACTTGAATCGGCCGCTGCCGTCGAGGTCGTTCGCCACCAGTGCGGCGACATCGAAGCTCGAGGCCCCGGGAGGCGTGGAAAACGGTACGATGGCGATCGGAATCGCCGTGTCCTGGCCGCGTGTGATCTGCACGACGAATTCGGCGCGCGCGCGCGGCGCGAACGCGCCGAGCGAGGCGATGAGCAGCAGCGCTAGCGCGTAGGAGCGGGTTTTTTCATTCATTGGGTTTGAACTCGAGAATCAGGGTTCGGTGAAACAAGGACGGATCCGGCGGTGTCGGCAGCGGCGAAGCCCGATACACCGCGTTCTCGATCGACTGGCGCACCGCCGCGTCGCCATTGCACTGGGTGACGCGTGCACCCGTGACGTCACCGCCCTGGACCTGCGTGACCTGCACGAGGCAGTCGATGCCGGCCCGCGCAGCCGGCGGCTTGATCCACGCTTGAATGATCCGGCTCTGTAGCGCCGCCCGATACTGATCCGCGAGCGGCCCGCGCGCAACCTCGTCGGCGTGTTCTTCGGCCGCCACCTGACTCTGCACTTGCGCCTGCAGCGCGGCACGCGCGCGGGCTCGCGCCTCGGCAAGCCGTTTGGCCGCCGCGGCCGCGGCGGCGCGTTTCGCCGCCTCCGCCGCCGCCTCGCGCTTCAACGCCGCGGCGCGCCTGTTGGCCGCCTCGGCGGCGCGGGCATCGGCAGCGGCTTGCGCTCGCGCCTGCGCCTGCGCCTGCGCACGCGCCTGCGCCGCGGCCTTCGCGATCGCTCGCTGTTGTTGTTGTTGCTGCTGCTGGTGCCGAGCGGCGGCAGCCTGAGCGGCGGCCTGCGCCGCTGCCTGCGCCGTCGCCTGTGCCGCAGCCGCAAGCCGCGCCTGTTGTGCGGCTTGCGCGGCTTGTGCGGCCGCTCGCGCGGCGGCGGTTTTCTCGTTCATGGCTGCTTGCACGATGCGCGAATCGACGACGGTTGCATCGATCGGCGCCGGTTGGTCATCGGTCGGGTTCCGATGCAAGGAGAAATCCGCGGCAAACAACAACACGAGCACGATCAAGCCGTGCAGACCGATCGACATGAACGCCGAGCGTGTGTTGTCGCCCATGAAAGCAGCCATCGTTACGGCGCCCCCGAGCCGTGGGCCGTCGATGTCCGGCGCGGTGCCGAAGGATCGGTCAACAAGCCGACCTTGGCGGCGCCCGCACTCTGCAGCAGCACCATCGCACGCACGACCGTGCCGTAGGGCACCGTTTTGTCGGCCTTGACGAGGATCGGTGTCAGCGGATCGCGCCGCAGGACCGCGGCGGTGCGCGCCCGCACGACATCGTCGCTGAGCGGCCGGCCGGCCTCGTGACCGATGTTCACGTACAGGCGCCCGAGCGCGTCCACGGTCAGGATCAGCGGCTCGTGACGCTCGAGGAATCGCTGATCGATCGGTCTGGCGGCGGCCGCCGGCAAGTCGACCTTGACGCCCTGTTTCAGCAATGGCGCGGTGATCATGAAAATGATCAGCAGCACCAGCATCACGTCGATGTACGGTACGACGTTGATCTCGCTCATCATCTTGCGGCGGCGTTGGCGCGCGGCCATGGCCGTCAGGCAGCCGCCCCGCGCATCGACGCGTGGCGTTGAAGAATCGTCGAGAACTCTTCCGTGAACGTGTCGAAGCGCAGTTCCAGCCGGCTCACCTGATCGGCGAAGCGGTTGTAGCCCACCACGGCGGGTATCGCCGCGAACAAGCCCATCGCCGTCGTGACCAGCGCCTCGGAGATCCCCGGCGCGACCGCCGCGAGGGTCGCCTGTTGCACGTCGCCGAGACCGTGGAAGGCGCTCATGATGCCCCAGACTGTGCCGAACAGTCCGACATACGGGCTCGTCGAGCCGATCGTTGCCAGCATGGCGAGGCTGCTCTCGAGGCGGTCGATCTCCCGCATCTGCGCGACCCGCATCGCGCGCCGCGCGCCCTCGAGAAGCGGTTCGGCCTGGCTGCCGAGCTGGCGCAAGCGGCTGAACTCGCCGAACCCGGACTCGAACAGGCTCTGCATCCCGGTACCGGCACGGCCCTTGGTCTCGATGCTTCGATACAGGGCGCCGAGATCGCCGCCGCTCCAGAAGGAGGTCTCGAATTGATCGGCCTGGTGGCGCGACCGGGCGATGACCCGTCGCTTGTCGAAGATGATCGTCCACGAGGCGATCGAGGCGATCGCCAGCAACAGCATCACCGCCTGTACGATCGGACTCGCGGCAAGAACCAGTTGATAGACCGAAAGGTCATTGCTCATCGGCGCCACTCCGCGAATAGATCCCTGGGTATGGCGCAAGCCCTCATCTTCGCGGCGTCCACGCACGCCACGCGCACGCCGGCGTCGGTCAAGAGCACGTCCCCGCGTCGTATCGTTTGCTTGAAGTCGATTGTCGCACCGCCCAGCCGCTCCAATTCAGCGGTTACGGCAATTTCATCATCCAGGCAGGCCGCCTTGCGATAGGTCACCGTCAAGCCGGCAACCGCGAATTGCAGGCCGCGTTCCTCACGCAGACGCCGCTGGTCGATCCCCAGGCTGCGCAACCATTCCGAACGGCATCTTTCCATGAACTTCAGGTAATTGGCGTAATAAACGACGCCGCCGGCGTCGGTGTCCTCCCAGTAGACGCGGCAAGTCCAGGAAAAGTTCGGCGGCGGCCTCATGTTCGATCACCCGCGGGACCCTGCGGATCCTTGAACAGGGACAGATTCGGATCGGCACCGAACGCGGTCTCGCGAGTCGGCGCGGGCAGTCCGAAGTGCGCATAGGCACTGCGGCTGGCCACCCGGCCACGCGCGGTGCGCATCAGAAAGCCCTGCTGAATGAGGTAGGGCTCGACGACATCCTCGATCGTGCCGCGCTCCTCGCTCATCGCCGCCGCGAGGCTGTCGACGCCCACCGGGCCGCCGTCGAACTTCTCGATGATCGTCAGCAGCAGTTTGCGGTCCAGGGTGTCGAAACCCAGCGGATCGACTTCCAGCATGTCGAGCGCGGCCGCGGCCACCTGCGCGCTGATCACGCCGGCCGCTTTGACTTCGGCGAAATCACGCACCCGGCGCAGCAGCCGGTTGGCGATCCGCGGCGTGCCGCGCGAACGTTCGGCGATGCAAAGCGCCCCATCGTCCTCGATCCGCAATTTCAGTATCGACGCGCTGCGCTCGACGATGCGGCGCAGCTCGGCGGTCGAATAGAACTCCAGGCGTTGCACGATCCCGAAGCGATCGCGCAGCGGCGAGGTCAGCAGGCCGGCGCGAGTGGTCGCGCCGATCAGCGTAAAGGGTGGCAAATCGAGCTTTATGGAGCGCGCACCGGGCCCCTCGCCGATCATCAGATCGAGCTGATAGTCCTCGAGCGCCGGGTAGAGCACCTCCTCGACGACCGGACTGAGGCGGTGGATCTCGTCGACGAACAACACGTCGCGCGCCTCCAGGTTCGTCAGCAACGCCGCCAGATCCCCGGGGCGCTCGAGCACGGGACCCGAGGTCTGACGCAGATTCACCCCGAGTTCGTTGGCGATGATGTTGGCGAGCGTGGTCTTGCCGAGACCCGGCGGACCGAAGATCAGCACATGATCGAGAGCCTCGCCCCGGTTCTGCGCGGCGCGGATGAAGATGTCCATCTGGTTCTTGACGTTTTCCTGACCGATGTAATCGGCGAGCTTGCGCGGCCGCACCGCTCGATCGACCACCTCGTCCTCGCGCCCGCCCGTCGCGCTGATGACCCGGTCCCGCTCTATGCCCATCTTGCTGCTGCTCCGCTCAGGATCTTCAGGTCTGCGCGGCCGCCTTCAGGGCGCGCCGTATCAACTCGGTGGTCGGCAGATCCGGCGCATCGACCGCCTTCAGCAGGCGAACGACCTCGGGCGGCTTGTAGCCGAGCGCGAGCAACGCGGCGAACGCCTCGCTCTGCGTGGAGTTCGCGGCGCGCGCGCCCGCCTCGGCGATGGGTCCGCCTTCGGTGGCCGAGGCGAGCTTCTTCACGCTGTCACGCATCTCCACGAGGATGCGTTCGGCGGTCTTGCGCCCGACTCCCGGTATGCGCGTCAGCGCCGCCGCATCCTCGGCCTCGACCGTGCGCACGAAGTCCTCGACGCTGGAACCGGACAAGACGCCGAGCGCGATCTTCGGACCAACCCCCGAGATCTTGATCAAGGCCCGGAAAAGACGACGTTCGCTCTCGGAACCGAACCCAAAAAGGACGTGCGCATCCTCGCGGATCACGAGGTGCGTGAACAGCGCCACCGCCTCGCCCGTGGCCGGCAGCCCGTAGAAGGTCGACATCGGCGCCTCGAGCTCGTAACCGACACCACCGACATCGACGAGCAAATGCGGTGGCTGCTTCGCCTGCAGCTGCCCTCTTAAGAAGCCGATCATGCCCGACCAGCGTTTCGCGGGGGCGCCGCCGGCAGGCCCCGGCGCAGCGCGTGGCAGACCGCGGCCGCCAGCGCATCGGCGGCATCGGCGGCGACCCGTTCGCGAAGTTTCAGCAGATTCTTGATCATCATTTGCACCTGCGCCTTGTCGGCGCCTCCCGAGCCGACGACCGCCATCTTGATCTGCCGGGGCGCGTATTCGAACACGCCGGCACTCGCATCGACCGTGCCGCAGATCGCCGCGCCGCGCGCCTGGCCGAGCTTCAAGGCGCTGTCGACGTTGCGGTTCACGAACACACGCTCGATCGCGATCTCCTGCGGCCGGTATTCGGCGACGATGGTCTGGACGCCGCGGAAGATCTCGCACAGCCGGGCGGCGAAGTCGCCCTCGGCGGTACGGATCACGCCACTCGCCACGTAGGCGAGCTTCGGGCCGCTCACGTCCAGCACGCCGAAGCCGGTGCGCTGCGATCCTGGATCGATGCCGAGCACCCGCACTCTGTCTGAGGCCATCCCCGGTATGATACCGGCAATAGGCGGCCAAACCCACCGCCGCCTGCGGCACAGACCCATTGGAAACGACCGCGACAATCAGGACGCCGAGCGCCGCGGTGAGCCGGGCGATCGAGACGGTGCGCGCACTCGACCTGGCCCCGGCGCAGGAGGCCTTGCGCAAGGCGTCGTTCGAGGTCGCCGACATCGTGCGTTCCCTGGATGCGGACGATGATCTGGTGATCGCGGCCCTGATCCAGCCACTGCGTGCCGCCAACCTGATCGACGCCCGCAACGCCGAACAGTCCTTTGGCGGCGCGGCCGCGGGGCTCGCCGCCGATCTGATCGGCCTCGAGCGGGTCGGCTTTCCACCCGATTGGACGCCCGAGCACGGTCTGGAGCCCGGTCAGGCCGAGGCACTGCGCAAGATGCTGCTTGCGCTCGTCGGGGATGTGCGACTGGTGATCGTCCGCCTCGCCGAACAGCTGCAGAGAATGCGCGCGGCGAAGACGTTGCCAGCGGCCGCGCAACGCCGTCTGGCCATCGAGACGCGGGAGGTCTACGCCCCGCTCGCCAACCGCCTGGGTGTCTGGCAGATCAAATGGGAACTCGAAGATCTCGCGTTTCGCTACCTCGAGCCGGAGGAATACCGCCGCATCGCGCTCGCGCTGAAGGCACGCCGCTCCGAGCGGGAGCGCTACATCGATGCGTTGAAGAGCGAACTGCAGGCGGCGCTCGGCGCGGCGGGTATCGAAGCGCGCATCGAGGGACGGCCGAAACACATATTCAGCATCTGGCGCAAGATGCAGTCCAAGCATCTGGCGTTCGAACAGCTGACGGACATCCGCGCCGCGCGTGTGCTCGTCGGCAGCGTCGCCGATTGTTACGCGGCGCTCGGCATCGTGCACTCACTGTGGCGCTTCATTCCCGGCGAATTCGACGACTACATCGCGACGCCGAAACACAATCTCTACCGCTCGATCCATACCGCGGTTCTCGGACCGGGCGAGCAGCCGGTCGAAATCCAGATCCGCACCCACGAGATGCACGCAAACGCCGAGCAGGGCATCGCCTCCCACTGGCGTTACAAGGAGGGCGGGCGCGAGGACCGCGCCTATGCGCGCAAGATCGACCAGTTGCGCGCGCTGCTCGCCCCCGCTCCCGCTTTCGCCGCGGGCGGCGGCGGCGACGGCGACCAGGCTTTCCTCGAACGGATCCGCGTCGATCTGTTCCAAGATCGTGTCTACTTGCTGTCACCTCGCGGCGAAATCATCGATGTGCCGGTCGGCGGAACACCGCTCGACTTTGCCTATCAGGTGCACACCGATCTCGGGCACCGCACCCGCGGCGCGAAGGTCGATGGCCGGATGGTGCCGCTGGATTACCGGCTGAAGAACGGCGAATCGGTCGAGATCATCGCCGGCAAGAGCGCGCAACCCTCGCGCGACTGGCTCTCGCCCCAGTCCGGCTATCTCGCGAGCGCGCGTCACCGCAACAAGGTGCGCGCCTGGTTCCGCAAGCAGGACGCCGTGCCGGAGACGCTCAGCGTCGGTGACGCCCCTACAGGCCCGCACGCGCGCGATGGGCGCAACACCGCGCCGCTCAAGACGCGCGCCATCCCGGAACAGGAGCCCGAAGTCGCGGTGCAGGGGGTCGGCAATCTGCTGTCCAGCTATGCGCGCTGCTGCAAGCCGGTGCCACCGGAACCGATCGCCGGCTACGTCACCGTCGGCCGCGGCGTGAGCATTCACGCCCAATCCTGCGCGAATCTGGCGCGCCTCTCCGCCAAGGCGCCGGCGCGGCTGCTGGCGGTCGACTGGGGCACACTCGGCGAAGGCGAATTTGCGGTCGACATCGAGGTTCAGGCGTACGACCGCCGCGGTCTGGTGCGCGACGTGAGCGGCGCGCTCGCCGACGAGAAGATCAGCATCCAGGGCATGCACACCGTCACCGATCGGCGCGACGAGGTCGCGCACATGCGGATCGGCATCAGCATCTCGGGCCTCGCGCAACTGTCGCGCGTGCTCACGCGCATCTCGCAGCTGCCGAGCGTGATCAGCGCACGACGGCGGCGTTGAGGCGCCTCAGCGGTTGATCGAATCGATGGCGCGCTTGTCGGCGGCGAGTGCGGCCTCGTGAATCGCCTCCGACAGCGTCGGGTGCGCATGGATCGTGCGCTGCAGATCCTCGGTGCTCGCCGCGTACTCCATGGCGAGCACGGCCTCGGCGATCAATTCGCCGGCCATCGGCCCGATGACATGGACGCCGAGGATTTCATCGTCATCGGCCGCCGCGACGATCTTGGCGAAGCCCGCCGAGGCTTCCATGGCGCGTGCGCGGCCGCTCGCCGCGAACGGGAAACTGCCGACTTTGTACGGCCTGCCGCCCGCCTTGACCTGTTCCTCGGTCTGTCCGACCCAGGCAATTTCCGGCGCCGTGTAGATCACCGAAGGAATGACCTTGTAGTTGACCTCGCCATAGCGCCCGGCGATCAGGTCGGCGACCATGAGACCTTCTTCCTTGCCCTTGTGCGCGAGCATCGGCCCACGCACGACGTCGCCCACCGCCCAGATGTGCGCGACGCCGGTCCGGCAATGCTCGTCGACCCGGATGCAGCCGCGCTCATCGAGCGCAAGGCCCGTCTCCGGGGCAAACAGTCCCTCGGTGAACGGACGACGGCCCACCGCGACGACGAGTTTGTCGACCTGCAGGGTCTGCTCGCCGGAGGCGCTCGAGTAAACCAGGTCGACGGCGCCACCGGTGACGTTCGCGCGCGCGACCTTGGCGCCGAGCCTGATGTCGAGGCCTAATTTCTTGAAATGGCGTTGTGCCTCCTTGGCAACCGCCCCGTCCGCCATCGGCAGGAACTGATCCAGCGCCTCGAGCATCGTCACTTCGCTGCCGAGGCGGCGCCAGACGCTGCCGAGTTCGAGGCCGATCACGCCGGCACCGATGATGCCGAGCCGCTTCGGCACCGCATCGAACTCAAGCGCATTCCACGAATCGACGATCGACTTGCCGTCGTGCGGCACCGATGCGAGCCGCACCGGCGTCGAACCCGAGGCAAGCACGACGTCCTTCGCCGCCAACAGCCGCTTGGAGCCGTCGTCCGCGGTGACCTCGACCTGGTTGCCGGCGAGCAGGCGGCCGTGTCCTTGGACCGCGACGACTCCACTCGCCTTGAACAAGGCGAGGATGCCGCCGGTCATCGTCTTGACGATCGTCGCGCGCCGCTTCTGCATCGCCGCAAGGTCGACGCTGACGGCGTCGGTCTTGATTCCGTGCACGGCGAACTCGTGCCGCGCCCGATGCAGCAGCTCGGTCGATTCGAGCAAGGCCTTCGACGGGATGCACCCGGCGTTCAGGCAGGTACCGCCGAACGCATGGCTGCCGTCGGTATTGCGCCATTCATCGACGCAGGCGGCCTTCAGCCCGTTTTGCGCGGCACGGATCGCCGCCGGGTAGCCGGCCGGACCACCGCCGATCACGACGACGTCAAAGGACTCGCTCATAGCCCGAGCACCAGACGGGCCGGATCCTCGAGACTTTGCTTGACGGCAACGAGGAACTGGACCGCCTCACGGCCGTCGATCAGGCGATGGTCGTAGGTCAGGGCGATGTACATCATCGGTCGCACCACGATCTGGCCGTCGACCACGACCGGTCGATCCTGGATCTTGTGCATGCCGAGGATCGCGCTCTGCGGCGCATTGACGATCGGCGTCGACAGCAAGGAACCGAACACCCCGCCGTTGGTGATCGTGAACGTGCCGCCGGTCAATTCCTCGATGGTGATCGATCCGGAACGCGCCCGCGCGGCATACGCGGCGACCGCCTTCTCGATGTCCGCGAAGCTCATGGCGTCGGCGTCCCGCAGAATCGGCACGATCAAACCCCGGTCCGTCGATACGGCGACGCCGATGTCGAAATATTCGTGATAGACGATGTCGCCGCCGTCGATCGAGGCGTTGACGGCGGGAAACTTCTTCAGCGCTTCGATGCAGGCTTTGGTGAAGAAGGACATGAAGCCGAGCTTG
>JABEVI010000285.1 GCA_013044085.1 Steroidobacteraceae bacterium | reverse complement strand
TACAAGGCGGGCGTGGTTCCCTACAGCAGCGTGATCGCCGCCCAGACCGCCACGCTCGCGAGCCGCGAGAGCGCGCTGAACGTATTATTGAGTCGCTTGAGCGCGAGCGTGTCGATGATCCAGGCGCTCGGCGGCGGCTGGAATGCCTCGCGGCTCGGCCGCTAGCGGGCGCGCTCGGTGGGGGGCGTCCGTCGGGCGGCATCCGCCTCGCGTTCACGCGCGATCGCGCGATGACCGATGTCGTGCCGATACTGCATCGAGTCCCACCGGATCGCCTCGACGAGGGCGTAGGCCTCGTGCTGTGCCGCAGCGACCGTGTCGCCGCGACCGACCGCGCACAGCACGCGGCCGCCGCTGGTCAGAATTCGCCCCTGATCCAGGCGGGTGCCGGCGTGAAACACCTTGCCCGGCAGCTGCGCGGCCGCGTCGAGGCCAAGGATCGGATCGCCGCTGCGGTAGGCCTCCGGATAGCCGCCGGCCGCCATCACGACGCCGACCGCCGCGCGCGCATCCCAGTCGATCCGGGTCTGTGCGATGCGACCCGCGAGCACGGCCTCGCACAAGTCGGGCAGATCGCTCGTCAGACGCATGAGGATCGGCTGCGTCTCCGGGTCGCCCAATCGACAGTTGAATTCGAGCACGTTGGGTGTGCCGTCCGCACCGATCATCAGTCCCGCATAAAGAAAGCCGGTGTAGGGCACGCCGTCGGCGTGCAGGCCCCGCAGCGTCGGCTCGATCACCTCGCGCATGATCCGCTCGTGCAGCGCAGGCGTGACGATCGGTGCCGGCGAATAGGCGCCCATGCCACCGGTATTCGGGCCCTCATCGCCATCGTCGCGGCGCTTGTGATCCTGCGTGGTGGCAAGCGCCAGCGCCTCGAGTCCGTTGGCGGCGACGATGAAACTTGCCTCCTCGCCGTGCAGGAATTCCTCGACGACCACGCGTTCGCCGGCCGCACCGAAGGCGCCATCGAGCATGCGCGAGGCACTCTGCAGCGCCTCGGCGTGGGTCTCGCAGATGACGACTCCCTTGCCGGCGGCCAGACCGTCGGCCTTGACGACGAGCGGCAAGCGGCAGGCGCGCACGTACCCGGCATCGAAGTCCCGCGACGTGAAGCTGCGGTATGCCGCCGTCGGTATGCCGTGACGAACCAGGAAGTCCTTCGCGAACGCCTTCGATCCCTCGAGCCGTGCCGCGTCACGTCGGGGTCCGAAGCAGGCAAGTCCAGCCTCGCTCAACCGGTCGACCAGCCCGAGGACTAGCGGCGCCTCCGGGCCGACGATCGTCAGGTCGATGCGTTCGCGCGCGGCGAACGCGGCGAGCGCCTCGATGTCGTCGGCCGCGATCCCGACATTTTGCGTCTTCGGCTCGAGCGCGGTGCCGGCATTGCCGGGGGCGACATAGACGAGTTCGACGCGCGCCGATTGAGCGCACTTCCACGCCAGCGCATGCTCGCGGCCGCCGCCGCCGACGATCAGGATCTTCATGAGCGGGCCGCCTCCTCGTCAGTGACGGAAGTGACGCATGCCGGTGAACGCCATCGCGATGCCGCGTTCGTCGGCCGCGGCGATCACGTCCGCATCCTGCTTCGATCCGCCGGGCTGAATGACGGCGGCGATGCCGAATTCGGCGACCGCTTCCAGGCCGTCGCGAAACGGGAAGAACGCGTCCGAGGCGATCGCCGCGCCCTCGCAGGAGAGGCCCGCGTCCCGCGCTTTCATCGCCACGATCCGGCTGCTGACCACACGGCTCATCTGGCCGGCGCCGATGCCGACCGTGGCCCGATCCTTCACGCAGACGATCGCGTTGGACTTGACGTACTTCGCGACGCGCCAGGCGCACAACAGATCCTCGATTTGCGCCGCCGTCGGCGCGCGCTTCGTGACGATCCGCAGGTCCTTGGCCTCGATGCGTCCCTCGTCGCGCGTCTGCACGAGAAGCCCGCCGGTCACGCTGCGATACTCGAAGCGCTGTTCGACCGGGCGCCTCAGGTCGCCGACGTCGAGGACGCGGATGTTCTGCTTCGGCGCGAGCAGTGCCGCGGCATCCGCCTCGATGCCCGGCGCGAGGATCACCTCGACGAATTGCCGGCCGACGATCGCCGCCGCGGTGACTGCATCGAGCGGCCGGTTGAAGGCGATGATGCCGCCGAAGGCCGAGGTCGGGTCCGTGAGGTAGGCGCGCTCATAGGCGGCTAAATTGTCGGCAGCGACCGCGACGCCGGCCGGATTGGCGTGCTTGACGATCACGCAGGCAGGTTCCGCAAATTGCCGTACGCATTCGAGCGCGGTGTCGGCGTCGGCGATGTTGTTGTACGAGAGCGCCTTGCCCTGCAGCTGCGTGCCCGCGGCCAAGGATGCGCCGATCGCGCGCGGATCGGCGTAGAAGGCCGCCTGTTGGTGCGGATTCTCTCCGTAGCGCAGGTCGAGCCGCTTGCGGAACGACAGGTTCATGTCGTCGGCGAAGCCCGCCGACTCGGCGCCGATCGCGCCGGTGAAATAGGCCGAGACCATCGCGTCGTACTGCGCCGTGTGGGCGAAGGCCTTGGCCGCGAGTCGCTGACGCGCGCCGAGATTCGTGGCGCCCTGGTTCGCGGCCAGCTCATCGAGCACGGCGCGGTAGTCGGTCGGGTCGACGACGACGGTCACCGATGCATGGTTCTTCGCGGCGGCGCGCACCATCGCCGGTCCGCCGATGTCGATGTTCTCGACCGCCTCCTCGTAGCTGCAGTCCGCACGGGCGACGGTCGCCGAGAACGGGTAAAGGTTCACGACGAGCAGGTCGATCGGCAGGATGCCGTGCTCGCGCATCACCGCCTCGTCGACCCCGCGACGTCCGAGCAGTCCGCCGTGGATGCGCGGATGCAGCGTCTTCACCCGCCCGCCCATGATTTCCGGGAAGCCGGTGTGCTCGGCCACCTCTTTGACCTGTACGCCATGCTGCGCCAGGAGTTTCGCGGTGCCGCCGGTCGACAAGAGTTCGACGCCGCGCTCGGACAAGGCGCGCGCGAATTCCACGATCCCCTGCTTGTCGGATACGCTGAGCAGCGCGCGGCGTATGGGCGTCAACAAGAACGCCTCACCCGCCGATCCCGAACTCTTTGAGTTTCTTGCGCAGCGTGCCACGGTTGATGCCGAGAATCGTCGCGGCCCGGCTCTGATTGCCCTCGGCATGGTCCATGACGATTTTGAACAGCGGCTCCTCGACCTCGCGCATCACCAGTTCATACAGGTGTGCCGGCTTGTGGCCGTTGAGTGTCTCGAAATAGCACTGCAGCGCGACTTCCGCCTGCGTGCGCAGGGGCAGACCGGTGCCGTTGACCTTCAGATCCCGTCCATCGAATTGCGACGGCGAATCCTTGCGCTGACGCGTTTTCTTCCGTGCGGCCATGGCGTTTAATCGACTTCCCGTGAGATCTTTGTTCTTTCAAGCCGCGCAATCGACATCGAAGAGCTCGAGCGCCGCGCGCAGCTGCTCGCGTGCCGTCGGTTCACGCAACACCCGCTGCCGCAATGCTTCTCGTTCCACTTGTCGTCCGCAGTACCAGCCCAAGTGCTTGCGCGCCACCCGAACACCTAACTCTTCGCCGTAGAACGCGTACAGCTCTTCCAGGTGGGCGCGCATGATATCACGGACGTTTTGTCGTGGAAGATCGGTGCGTGTTTCGCCGTTCGCGAGGAAAAAATTGACTTCATCGAAGATCCATGGCCTACCTTGCGCGGCCCGGCCGATCATGATGCCGTCGCAGTTCGATTCGGCGAGCACCGTGTGGGCGCGGGCCGCCGAATCGATGTCGCCGTTGGCGAACACCGGGATGCGCACCGCGGCCTTGACCGCGCGGACGGTTTGATACTCGGCCTCGCCGAGGAACTTGTCGGCGCGCGTGCGGCCATGGATCGCGAGCGCCCGCACGCCGGATTGCTCGGCGATGCGGGCGATGCGCACGCCATTCTTGTTCTCGCGGTCCCAGCCGGTGCGCGTCTTCAGCGTGACCGGTGCGTCGACGGCGCCGACCACGGCCTCGAGGATTCGGGCGACGAGCATCTCGTCGCGCATCAACGCCGAACCGGCGAGTCGGTTGCAGACCTTCTTCGCGGGGCAGCCCATGTTGATGTCGATGATGTCCGCGCCGGCGTCGACGCAGCGACGTGCGGCATCGGCGAGCGTTTCCGGATCGTAGCCGACGATCTGCACCACGCGAGGGCCGGGTTCGCCGCTGTGATCGAGCCGGCGTCGCGACTTGCCGGTGGTCCATAGCCGCGAGTCCGCGCTCAGCATCTCCGAGGCGGCGAGCCCGGCACCGAGACGGCGGCACAGCATGCGAAACGGCCGATCGGTGACGCCGGCCATCGGTGCGAGGACGACGTTCGAGCTCAGCCGGAACGGCCCTATCTGGATCGCGTTCATCGGCTGCTCGGCGTCGCGCCGGTGTCGCAGGTGATGGCGCGAGTGCTCGAGCGCATGCAGACATCGATCTCGAATCCTTCGGCGTCCTTGCCCGGATCGAGGATGTTGATGGTCACGTCCGCGCGTTGGCCCGGGGCCATCAGTCCGGCCGGCTTGCCGAGGTACTCGCGTGGCTGGAACACGCGGGTGCCGACGCGGTTGCCGAAACGATCGGTGAGCGTCACGCGCAGCAGCGGGTACGGCTGGAACACCGCCGCGGTGTTCAGAATGCTCGCCCGCACGTGCAGGGTGCCGGTCGCGGCCGGATCCCCGGTCACGCCCCACTGGCGGAGTTGATAGTCCGACAGGTCCACCGGCACGGGCAGATCGAGGCCGAGCTTCGCGTACAACGTGCGCAATGCACCGCCGAACGGCGTGTGCGCGGCGATGTACTCGCGGTTGCGATTGACGATCTGTGCGGCGAGCAGCAGGGCGAGCATGAGCGCCGCCGGGACCAGCCAGAGGCCCTGCCGGATCCGCTTGGGCGCAGGCCGGTCGAGCTCAACCGGTGGGGCTGGCGGGAGCGGTTCTTCGATCGGCGCTTCCTGCGCCGCGGAAATCGGCGGCGGTGGCGGCGGCCAGACGGTGTTGTGCTCCGGCGGGACGAAAATCCGGTCGAGTTCACCGGGCGGCAGCGTGAATTCCAGCGAGCCGTCGTCCGGCGGAAGCGGCGGACCAATGATCTCGAGGTGCTCGATCCGGCCGGGCGGCTCGGCATTCTCGGGCGCTGCGCTCCAGTCCTCCGGTTGCCCGCCGTGGACGGGCGCATCGCCGTTGGAACCGAGGATTCGATCGGCGCGATTCTCCAGATCGAGCGGTGATTCACCGAGCTTGAAGGTATCCGTGCGCTCTGCAATCCGATCGAGCGCGTTGAATGCCCCGCCGCAGCGGCCGCAGCGCACCTGGCCGGAGGCGGCATGGAGAATCTCCGCCGAAAGGCGGAAGATCGTCTCGCACTGCGGGCATTGTGTGTACATGCGACGGATTCCTCAGCAACCGCCGCCGTACGGGCGGCGGCGGCCATGAACGCAGCACCAATCCTCGCGCTGCGCAACGCCCACGATATCAAATGACGCGCGATATGCCGCCAGCACCGTCTCCTGCTGCGCGACGAGGATGCCGGAGAGCAGCAGATCGCCGCCGCTCGTGCAGGCCGCCGCGAGCCGCTCATGGGCCTCGATCAGCGGACCGGCGAGGATGTTGGCGAGGACGCACCCGGCCGTCGGCAGCGGCTGCTGCGCATCGAGGGTCTCGAGCCGCGCGGCGACGTCGTTGGCGTGCGCGTTCTGACGGGTGGCGGTCAAGGCCTGCGGATCGATATCGGCGCAGCAGGCGTGCGCCGCGCCGAGCTTAAGCGCCGCGATGGCGAGAATTCCCGAGCCGCAGCCGAAATCGAGCACCGACTTGCCGTGCAGTTCGAGCTTCGCGAGCGCCTCGAGGCACAGCGCGGTCGTCGGGTGCGTGCCGGTGCCGAAGGCGAGTCCGGGATCGAGGCGAACCACGATCGCGTTCGGATCGGCGGGCGCTGCCGCCGATGTCGGACAGACCCAAAGGCGTGGCCCGAAGCGCAGCGCCTTCCAGTCGCGGAGCCATTCGCGCTCCCAGGCCCGGTCGGCGATGTGGCGCAGCGTTGCGCTTTCGGTCAATTCCGGGCCGAGCAGGGCGCTCAGACGGCAAAGCCAGGCGTCGGTATCACTCGTGCCGTCGAACAGGGCCCGCACCAGCGTGTCGCTCCACAGCCGGACCTCGCCGGGTCGCGGCTCGAGAATCGGCTCGTCACCACGGTCGAAAAACGAGATCGACGCGGCTCCCGCCGCGAGCAGGGCGGCTTCGACGGCTTCGGCGTCCCTGGCCTCGAGCGGGAATTCGATTTCAAGGAAGGGCATCGCCGTATCGCAAGGGGCGGGCTCACTTGATCCCGAGCCGTCGCTCCAGGTAGTGAATGTCGGTACCGCCCTGGGCGAAGGCCGAGTGGTTCAGGATCTCCTGGTGCAACGGGATGTTGGTCTTGATCCCCTCGACCACCATTTCGGCGAGCGCGTTGCGCATGCGCGCGATCGCGGTGTCGCGGGTGTCGCCGAAGGCGATGAGCTTGCCGATCATCGAGTCATAGTACGGCGGCACCGTATAGCCGGTGTAGATGTGGCTGTCGACCCGCACGCCCGGACCGCCGGGCGCATGCCAGAGTTTGACCGGACCGGGCGAGGGCACGAAGGTCTTGGGGTCCTCGGCGTTGATCCGGCACTCGACCGCGTGTCCGCGGACCTCGATGTCGCCTTGTTCGAATGCGAGCGGCTCGCCGGCGGCGATCAAAAGCTGGGTCTTGACGATGTCGATGCCGGTGACGAGTTCGGTGACCGGGTGCTCGACCTGGACGCGCGTGTTCATTTCGATGAAGTAGAACTCATCGTCTTGAAACAGGAACTCCAGGGTGCCGGCGTTGCGGTAGCCGACCTCGCGACATGCGCGCGCACAACGCTCGCCCATGGTCTTGCGCTGCTTGGCGGTGAGACCCGGCGCCGGCGCCTCCTCGATCACCTTCTGATGGCGGCGCTGCATCGAGCAGTCGCGTTCACCGAGGTGCACGACGTGGCCGTAATTGTCGGCGAGCACCTGGAACTCGATGTGGCGCGGTTTCTCGAGGAACTTCTCCATGTAGACCTGATCGTTGCCGAACGCGGCCAGCGCCTCGGCCTTCGTGACGCTGATCGCGTTCAGGAGCGACGCGTCGGTATGCACGACGCGCATGCCGCGACCGCCGCCGCCGCCGGAGGCCTTGATGATGACGGGGTAGCCGATGTCCTTGGCGATGCGAAAATTCTCATCGACGTCCTCGCCGAGCGGACCGTCCGAGCCCGGAACGCACGGCACGCCGGCCGCCTTCATCACCTTGATCGCCGAGACCTTGTCGCCCATCATGCGGATCGTCTCAGCCCTCGGGCCGACGAAAATGAAGCCGCTTTTCTCGACGCGTTCGGCAAAATCCGCGTTCTCGGACAGAAACCCGTAGCCCGGATGGATGGCGACGGCGTCGGTGACCTCGGCGGCGCTGATGATCGCCGGCATGTTCAGGTAGGAACCGGCGGATTGGGCCGGACCGATGCAGACGGTTTCATCGGCGAGCAGCACGTGCTTGGTGTTATGGTCGGCGGTCGAGTGCACCGCGACGGTCTTGATGCCGAGTTCCCGGCACGCGCGCAGGATGCGCAACGCGATCTCGCCGCGGTTGGCGATGACGACTTTCTCGAGCATCTGCGTCATTCGATGATGAACAGCGGTTGGCCGAATTCGACCGGATCGCCGTTCTTCGCGAGTATCGCGGTGACCTTGCCGGCCTTGTCCGATTCGATCTGATTCATCATCTTCATCGCCTCGATGATGCACAGCGGTTGACCGACCTTGACCTCGTGGCCGATCTCGACGAACGCCTTGGCTCCGGGGGAAGGCGCCGAATAATACGTGCCGACCATCGGCGAGGTGACCGTGCGGTTGTCGACGGCCGCCTTGCGTTCCGCCAGCACGCTCGCGCTCGCGGTCGCGGGCGAGGTGAGCGGCAGCAGTGGCGCGGCCGGCGCGGCCGGCGCCGGCGCGGCGATCGAAACGGAGCCGCGTGGATAGCGGCTGATGCGCACCGACTCCTCGCCCTCGGAAATTTCCAGCTCGGAGATCCCCGATTCCTCGAGCAGTTCGATGAGTTTTTTGACCTTGCGAATATCCATCGTCGATCCCCTTGGCAATTCTATATGGTCGTCCGGCCGGCCTTGGTGGCCGCGAGGCGCAGCGCCGCCGCCTCGAGCGCGAACTCGTAGCCCGCTGTCCCAAGTCCGATGATGCAGCCGACCGCGATGTCGGAGAAATAAGAGCGCTGTCGGAAGTCCTCGCGCGCGAAGACGTTGCTCAGATGCACCTCGATGAACGGCAGTTCGACGCCGAGGATGGCATCGCGCAGCGCGATGCTGGTGTGCGTGAAGGCGCCTGGATTGAAGATCATGAACGCGACTTGGTCGCCGCGGGCCGCGTGAATCCGGGCGATCAGTTCATGCTCGGCGTTGCTTTGCAGGCAGGCGAGTTCGATGCCGTGTGCCTTGGCCCGCTCCGTCAGGCGCCGCTCGACTTGCGCGAGCGTCATCGTTCCATAGAGTTGCGGTTCCCGCGAGCCGAGCAGGTTCAGGTTCGGGCCGTTCAGCAGCAGTATGCGAGCCATCGCGGGTTTGTTGCGGTTTTAAAAAATGTAGGTGCGCGATATTAACCGGAAATCGGGCCGAATTGGCAAGGTTCTGCGGCGAACATCGCCGACCCGTCGATTTGGCATCCGATCAGCCGGTCGCCGCCCCGGCGTTGAGTTGGGTAAGGCCGGCTTCGACTTCCCGTCGGGCGGCGGGCAGTCCGATCCGATCCGCATTCAACTGCTTGACGACGGCGAGGATCAACTCGATTTGCGGTCGATGCAATTCGCCGAGATACAGCGTGACGATGCGCCCGCGGCGGTCGCTGAAAACCGTGAACGGAAACGCCGGTGTGGCGACGCCGAAGGCGGTTGCGACATTCAGCGCATCCTGCTCGCCGCTCATGAGCGGGTAGTTGATTTTGAAGCGGTGCGCGAATCGCAGGACGCTCGCACGCCGGTCGACGGCGATGCCGACGACCGAAAAGCGCTGCGGCTGCCACGCCGATTGGATCGATTGCAGCAGCGGAATCTCGCGGCGGCAAGGGGCGCACCACGTGGCCCAGAAGTTGATGATCAGCGAGCGCCCCTTGAATTGCCCGATCGAGCTTGGCGCCCCGTTGAGGCCACGCAAGGTGAATTGCGGCAAATGGGCCGGAATCCGCACCTTTGGCCAGGAGGCTGCGGCCGGGATCGGCACCCGATCGGCGGCGCTTGGGGCGCTGGCTTCGCCGGCCGGCACCGGCACGCCGCGATCGGCGGCGGGCACTGTGGCATCGTCAGAGGTTTCGAGCCGCAGTCCGAACCAGGCGATGCAGACCGCCACCGCGGCCGCGGCGGCGATCGTGACGGTGCGATTCATGCGTCGCGCTGCGGGCGGGCGCGGCGGCCGCGCCCCATCAGTCCGGCAGCCAGGAAGGCGAGCAGGCCCGCGCCGATCGCGATGCCCTCCCGCGTGGCCGAGGGTGTCGATGGGTTCGGCGCGGTCATTGCCGGGGTGGCTTCGTCGGGGAAGATCACCTTGACGATCGGCGGATAACACAGGCCCGCCTTGGCGCAGCCCTGATAACTGAGCTTGATTTGGATGGGATGCGCGCCGTAGTCGAATCGCGTGTACGCCGCGCTTGCGTTGGCCTGGTGGAAATAGACCTGTTGAGGTCCGAAATACCGGTCGGTGAGCAGCACACCGGGTGGCAATTGTAGCGGCGCGACGCTCAGATCCGGGCTAGCGGCGCTGATGTTCATCTTGCCGCGGTATAGATAGTAGCCGTGGGCGATATCCCAGTGCAGGGCGATTTTCCCACCGACGATGCGGGCGGAGACGCGAAACGCCGCATCCGGCGGCAGGAAATGCCGGCCCGCGGCGGCACTGCCGCGCAGCCACCACGGCTGTGCCTGGGCCGTCGTCGCCAGTGCGACGAGCGCAAGGCCAGCGGCGAGGAATCGAGGGGTTGAGCCGTTGAGTGGGTGAGGCATGGCGTCACTTTACCTCAGCGATGAGTCGGTGGACGGGCGTTGTGT
>JABEVI010000074.1 GCA_013044085.1 Steroidobacteraceae bacterium | reverse complement strand
GTTGTTACGTCGCGCGTTAATCAGAAATCAGTATCCCAGTCTTCTTCAGGTTGAAACAGGTCGAGTTGTCGCGCGTTAAAATCGGCGGCAAGCTTCTCGGTGTGATCGCGGGATAGATCGGCATCGGTGGCGAGGGATTGTTGCAGCCACGGGCGGTCCGGATTGACGAGCCTGGAGCGCCGAAGGCTGCGATAGCGATCAAGTTGTCGCGCATAGCGGTTCTCGCAGGCGATGGCCAGCTCGAACAGCGTGCTAGCCAGGATGGAAGAGGCCTCGTCGGAGATCTGCTCGAGCCAGGGCGAGGGGACGAACTCCGGTTCCGGGCTGTAACCGCTCATCGCAAGTCCTCGATCGCGCGTTGCAGAATTTCATCGGGTAGATGGTTGAGTTTTTTGCCGGCGGCCAGGTGCATGGCGGTGCGCAGGATGCGCCCGGCTTGGCGCGGCAAGCCCTGCGATGCCTGGCGCACGAGTTCGAGGCCGGAGTCGGCGAGCAAGGTATGGTTGGCGCCGGCGGCTTTGAAGGCGTGCTGGATGAACTGTGTGAAGCGTTCGCGCTCGAGCACGGGCTTCAAGTGGATGCGAACCTGGATGCGCCCGGCCAAGGCCGCGTACGGCACGCGCTGCAGGGTCTGGGCGAGACTCGGATGACCGACGAGCCACACGGTGAGCAGGTCGCGGCTGTCGAAGGCGAAGTTCAGGAACGCCGGCAGATCGCGGAAGAACTCTGGCGGCAGATTGTGCGCTTCGTCCAGGATCCAGATGGGCAAGATCTGCTGGGTGTCGGTCAACTCGAGGATGCGTGCCTTGAGTTCGCGCCACAGCTGGGCGCGACGATAAGGTGGGGTGATGCCGAGCGCGAGGGCGAGGCTGCGGTACAGATCGAGGCGCCCGAAATCCGTCTCCGAGAGGTAGATGACCTGATAGCGATGCGGGTTCAGAGAGTGCGTCAGGGCGCGCAGGACGCTGGTTTTGCCGACGCCCGGCTCGCCCGTCAGCAGAGCGAGTCCCGGACTTTGCAGTAGCCACTGGAAGCGCTCGCGCAGGAGCGCGTGCGCGCCGTCGTCCCAGAGCTCGATGCTGTCCTTGCCGAGCAGTGCCTGGCGCAGGCCAAAGTGTTCGCGGTACATGATTATGGCTCTCCGGCGGTCGGGTTTTGATCGGTGTCGGCACCCGGCACGATGGCGCCGTAGTGACGCGCGACGGCGAGGTCGAGGGGCGACGCGGCGGCCTGAGTGGCGGGCGCGGCCGGCGGGGTGCTGCCCGGCTTGCGTCGACGGCGGTGCGCGTTGGCGAGCAGGTCGAGAGGCGTGGCCGCACCGAGCGCGGTGCCGGCCTCGTCCTCGACGCCGACGACCTCGCCGCTGTGCGGGTCGACGACGAGCCAGACCCGCTTGCCGCTGAGCTCATAGGGGACCTCGAACGCGCGGCCCTGGTAGGAGACGGTGCCGTCTTTGCGCACATCGCGCTGGAGGCGATGATGGAAGATGGAATCGAGCTGGGCGGCGCGGGTGCCCAAAGGTCGGATGTGTGCGAGGTCCTGCTGGTAGCGAGCGAGCGGCGTCAAACCGGCGAGTCCCGCGTGGGCGGCGCGATGGTAGATCTGCTCAGTCCAGGCCCACAGCCGTGCGTTCAACTCAGCGAGGTCGAGTGCTGACCCCAGGGCAATCTCACTCAAGAACTGCGCCCGCAGGGTTCGATGCCAGCGCTCGAGCTTACCCTTGCTCTCGGGCATGTAGGGGCGGCAATGAATGAGCTGGATGCCCAATCGGGCGCAGATCTGTTGCAAGGTGGTGGCGCGGTACGCGGCGCCGTTGTCGACGATGAGTTTGCGGGCGACGCCGCGCTTGAGGACGGCCTGTTTGAGCACCCCCTCGATGTCGAGCGCGCTCTCCCCGAGGCAGAAGGCGCTGTGGCAGATCAGGCGCGAGGCATCATCGAAGAGGGAGACCAGGTACGCTTTGCGGGATCGACCCTGCACGCGTACCCGTGGTCCGTGCATGACGTCGCCGTACCAGATATCGTTCGCCAGCGCGGCCGTGAAGCGGCGCCGCTCCTCGGGGACGCTCGCCCCGGTGGACGGCCGGGAAATCCCGTGCTGCTGGAGCAACCGATGGATCGCCGAGCGGGAGATCGCGCCGCGTTCGACCTGGCCGGAATGCTCGAGCCATTGTTGCAGGGTCGCGAGTGAACGGCGCGGGTTCTCGCGCTTGGCGGCGAGGAGCGCCTCTTGGATGGCCGACTCGAGCTTGGAGCGGCCCCGATCGCAGCGGCGCTTCGGGGCGAGCCCGTCGATGCCATCGCGCAGATACCGGTAATACCAGCCTTGCAGGGTCTTCTCGGCGATGTGGCGGCGGCGCGAGCCGGGGATCGCGTACTCCTTCTGCGTCAACTCGCGCAACACCGTCTGCAGCTCGCCGCGCTCGAGCGACGGGCGGCTCACCAGCGGGCCCAATACCGACAAACGAAACAAGGCGATCCGATCGAGTTCCTTCATGTCTCACTCCGAATTTAAGGGAGTGGCATGAAAACCCGGCTCCGGACCGAAGCGGCAGTGGCAAACTCTGTGGGTTCTATGGAAGGGCGGAAAATCCGCGTTGCGGCCTCGATCCGGTGCGCCCGATTACGGGACGATGAGACCTTGGGAATCGAGCCACGCCATCGAATCGCACAGCGACTGCGACTCGAACGCGAGGCGCCAGAATCCGCGCCAGTCCACCGCTCGGCCCCACTCGAGCCAGTGCGTGAGCAGGCGGAAGCGAAACTTCTCGCTGCGCTCCTGCAGCCATCGCCACCAACGCCGTGCGGTGTCGAGCCCGATGCCCTGCGCGGGTGCGCAGGCCCGCAGCGACACGCCCATCAGCAAAGCGATCAAAACCGCTTGCTGCTTCGCCCAGTCGTACCAGCGGCGCGGCGCGACGCAGGCCGGCAATCGCGAGCAGCTATGCTTGCAGCCCGGGCACCAAAACCGCGGCACCGGAATCGGGTTCTGCTCCCCCGTG